>JAUYDO010000279.1 GCA_030691835.1 Dehalococcoidia bacterium
AGTACCATCGATGTTCGGGGATTTATCCCGCCATTTTATATCTACTACTTTTATATAATCGTGATCAATTAGGTTAAGAAATACAGCTATTGCTTTTTGTTCGGCAGCATCGGTATTAGGATACGGCTTGGGATCCATATTTTGCTTTACGCTCCCTTGGCGCTTAGGAATTTACAGACATGACGTACAGCGTCGAAAAGTAGTCCTTCTGGCTACACCAATTCTATCACCGCTCAACTACAATTTACATCTGGCTGATGTTGTGCGAACACTTTATTTATGTTTTGCTAACAAAAAGTAAACATCCTCCACTTGAGTGTACAGAACAAAGAACTCCCATCCTCTCTTCGGATATGCCCTGTGGTGGGAGGGGCATAGTATAGGTGAGCAGCACCTCGTCACTGGTCACCTTCACCTCTCTAACGAAGCTCCGGACGAATGCTTTCTTTTCGGTCAGTGAACTCTCCGCAAGCAAATTGCGCAGGTCGTCAACGCACCGGGTCACCGTCTCCAGGTCAGCAAGCTCAACCCGCCTGTCCGACAACAATGCTTCAAGTTCCCACTTCCGAGATTGGAACTGTTCCTGCCGATGTCTTAGCTGCTGGATTCTGGGTGCCAGATCATCAAGCCCGATTTTACCCGTTTCCAGGGCATCATATAGCTTCTCCAGGCGATTGTTGAGACTGGTAATTCCATCCGAGACATTGTCTAATTCCTCCCGGTAATTTACGACAGCACTGTCCATATCCTCATTTACCAGGCGGACAAGCTCCCGTAGATTCTCTTCGGTCAGAATATGCTCCTTTATCTTATCTACTACAATCTCCTCAAATTTCCGGCTGTTGAGGTAACGGGCCTGACAGGAGCCAGCTCCTTTCTTGAGTAGAGTACCGCACACGTAATAGTTAAACCGTCCGCCCTTGGCCTCCTGTCCGACCAGGGCTTTGCCACAATAGCCACACTTAGCAAGTCCGCTCAAAAGGTAGCGACTGGCTAACCGTCTCGGATTAGACCTGGCCGGGGCTCTCCCGCTGAGCTTACCCTGGATAGCAGCAAAGGTCTCCCGGTCAACAATCGCCGGCCAGGCATTTTCCACTCGCACCGGTTCCAGGTTGCGCTTGCTCGTCCGGCCCCAGGTCAGCGTCCCGGTATATGCCTCATTGGTCAGGATTTTGTACAGGGTGGTCTTACCCCATGTCTTACCTTTGGGACCGGCAACGCCGTTTTGGTTCAACTCCTTTACTATCTCTTTCAGCCCCTTGCCCTCGATGACGCCATTGAAGATAGTAGCGACTATTGGCGCCTGGTGTGGCTCAATCTCAAGCCTGGGCCGCTCCTTGTTGCCATCCCTCACCATGATTCTGCGGTAGCCATAGGGCGGGCGGCTGTGCATGTAAAAGCCGCGCGAGGCACTTTCCCGTAATCCCCTGGTTATTTCTTCCCCCAGATTCGCGGAATAGAACTCGTCCAGACTCTCAATCATCGCTTCAAAGAGTCTGCCCGTGGGGGTATCCTCGAAAGGCTCATTGATGGAAACAACCTGGACGCCGTTTTTCCTCAGCATTGTCTTGTAGACTATGGAATCCTCACGGCTGCGGGCGAAGCGTGAGTATTTCCAGACCAATATAGCATCAAAAGGCTTTTGCGGACGTCTTGCCAGGGATACCATCTCCCTAAAAGCAGGACGGGCGGCTGTCCGGCCACTTTCAGCTTCATCGACAAACTCCCGCACCACATGATAGCCATTTCTGGTAGCATACTCCCTCAGTGCTTTGAGCTGTGCCGAGATGGAAAGGTCAGTATCCTGCTTATCTGAGCTTACGCGAGCGTAAAGGCATACCTTCATGTTGTTCCTCCTATTGTAAGATATCGGTTTTAGGCTACAACGGGCAATACCGGCATCTCCCGGGAACCACCCTGCGCAAGATAATAATCAGGAGTTCGTCATGCAAATCGTGTTTAACCCGCTCTAACCGGGTTAGAAGGTGCATCATTTCGCCATGCTCCTCCCGGGTGGTAACTTCGTTCATGAGTTCAAGCACCAGTGTCTTTACCTCGGAAATGCGCTCGCTGTCCACCCTACCGATATTGTAGGGACCATATGCCATTGAGGTTGTTCCCCGTTCAGCGGCCTCCAGCCTGAAATCGGTTCTCTTGTCGAGACCACCTTCACCCTTTGCTGTAAATATAAAGTGTGCTGCCAGTAAATCCACAATACCCGGACTGAGCCCTATCTCCCCATGTAGTGCAGGAAACGGCAGCGGAGCCCTGCTCCTGACCACCGGCTCCAACTGCCTCTTTAGTTCGCTATCTGCCTGACGGGCCTCCTCCCACAGAGTTTCCCACCTGTCCAGGTTCTTCCAGAGCGCCGAGCGCGATATATGCTCCCGCAGCGCGGACCACATGGGGTCGTTTTTAAGGATTGACAGTGAGCCAGTCTCTCCGGTGATATGCGAGTCCAGCTTCTGTGCAAAGATGACAAGGTCAGCATAGTGCTTTTCCAGGGCCTGGCGTAGTACGATGGATCTGGCTTCCCGCCTTTCCCTCTCCTGGCGCTCGATCTCAATTTGCTTCCTGACAGTGCGGACATCGTATTTGTCTTTCTCGGCGATTTCAGGAGGTGACTGACCCTCTTCCTCGTGGCGGCGGAGCCAGTCACGCCGCAGCTCAGGTCTTACCGCTGGCTTTTTTATCCTGGGCTTCATTGATGTCCTCCTTAGCAGTTCAGATTCGTACTAATATAAAGTATTACCACATCTAATTGGTGCTGTCAAGTGTATTCTTATAGACGTAATAACGCTTTTAGAATGTTCTATCTTTGCTTTAATGATGGTATAATTTTAGCAGATGAGCCAAAACAAAGTCAATCCAGGTTACTCTCTAACCGACAGCAGCAGCGACAATGCCGGTGAAGGGCTGCGTGTCCTTGCCCGAATGATCGCCCGGCGCCTGGCAGCGAGAAATTCGGGTGTCGAGGGACCGCATCCCTGCCCGGGACTGCCATCTGGCAGGTCCGACAAGAAAGCCAGCATGCAATCGCCGGGGAATAATGCTGACAGAAAAGAGGCGGCAAATCTTTCCGGCTGCGGGCCACATATACCGGATGTCCTGACGAAAGAAGGAGACGGTGATGGCTAGCGGCAAGATACCAGTGGGGAGGCCGAGGGTTTCGGTGGATTATGCTACTGTTTTGCGCTTGCGAGATATCGAGAATCTCGGCTGGTCGCGGATGGCACACGCTTACCGGGAAATAACCGGCCAGTACATAAGCCGGGACACTATGAAGCGATGGTACCTGGAAGCAAAGGCGCGGGAAACGGCCAACTCAAATAGCGCGGATTAATGGGAATGAAAGCTTATCTGGAGTTAACGGAAATAGAGCTTTTGGAGCAGGCCGCCAGCTGCCAGCGGGACTGGCTGCTTATCAGATTGCTTTCCCGCTTGGGGTGCCGGATATCGGAAGTGCTTGCCCTTAAAGTGGAAGACATAGATTTTCAGCAATGCACAGTAACAATCCTGCACCTCAAGAGGAGTATCAAACTCTCATGCCCGACGTGCAAGTCGCGGCTGGGGAATCGACACCAGTTCTGCCCCGGATGCGGGCTCAAGGTCAGTGAGACGATAAGAAGCCAGCAGGAGAGAAGACGTATCCGGGTACTTCCGGTT
>JAUYDO010000049.1 GCA_030691835.1 Dehalococcoidia bacterium
GATTCTGATTCCCTGATAATCTCCAAGTTGCTGCAATCTTTTATCACCAGTGACGATGAAATCTGCCTGAGCTTCAACGGCACAGGAGATTATTTTGTCATCGCTAGGGTCAGGAGCTATGTCTTTAAGAACCAGCCTTCCAGCGACACAATATGCTTGGTGGCTAAGAGTAAGAACAAAGGCTTGTATATCAGGTTCGGTGAGATAATATTTTTGTTGAATACGAGGTAAGTGTAGAACGCGATTGATCTCCTCGATAATTCCAGGAGAGGTGATTAAGACAAATTCCCCTTTTCGCCAACGTCTCTCAATCTCTCTGGGATAGCTGTGAGGAGATATAAGACTCGAGACCAATACATTCGTATCCACTACCGCCCTGGACATCAGCTATTCTTGCTGCGGACTTCGGTAATAGCTTCAGCCACATCTCGCTCCACCTCTTCAAATGGGATACCTTTATTCTTCTCGGCCACACTTTCCAGTCGGCTAAACAGGGCTTCCCTGGCTATCTGGGCGGTGCTGGTTGCCAGAAGGAACAGGTCAATATTTTCTTTTAGAATACGATAATTTCTCCCCAGCTTGGAGGCTGCAAGTTTTCCTTCTCTGATATACCTGTAGACAGTATCTTTATTGAGTTGCAGGTAATCAGCTACCTGCTCCGGAGTCATAATCTCTTTTACTGTTTCCATATATTACCACCTGTAAAATACATTATAGCGTTCTTGTGGATTTTTGTCTACTTATATTGCTAATTGTTTATAATTACCATATTCTGTTGTCCCTCAATACCTGGATTTACCCAGGTTGAACTAATAGCCGCTATCTTTGTACAGTTTCTACCTGAAGAAAGTGCCCGTCAGCCATATCATGTACTTGTACGCTTTTTGCACTCCCGCCCTTTTTCAGATACAATTCTTACATGGTGCGTGCTTTTCCGTGCCGTTGTAAGGAGGCTTTAATCCCGTGACCGAACAGGCTACAAGCAAAGTCGCTATGGACAAAATTGTATCGCTGTGCCGCAGGCGCGGCTTTATCTTCCCCAGCAGTGAGATATACGGCGGACTCTCCTCCTGCTGGGACTACGGACCGCTGGGCGTCGAGCTGAAGCGCAACGTCAGAGAAGCCTGGTGGCGCATGATGGTGCAGGAGCGCGATGACATGGTCGGCATCGAGACCAGCATCCTGATGCACCCCCAGGTGTGGGTCGCCAGCGGGCACGTCAAGGCGTTCCACGACCCGCTCGTCGAGTGCAAGTGCTGTCACGTGCGCTGGCGCGGCGACGAAATACAGACTGCCGCCTGTCCCACCTGCGGCGGCGAGCTTACCGCGCCACAGCAGTTCAACCTCATGTTCAAAACCTTCATGGGTCCGGTCGAAGACCATGCGAGCGTAACCTACCTCCGCCCGGAGACCGCCCAGGGCATGTTCGTCAACTTCGAGAACGTGGTCAATACCACTCGGAGGCGACTGCCCTTCGGCATCGCCCAGATGGGCAAGTCCTTCCGCAACGAGATAACCACCGGCAACTTCATCTTCCGCAGTCGTGAGTTCGAGCAGATGGAGATTGAGTACTTCGTCAAGCCGGGTACGGAACAAAAGTGGTTCGAATACTGGCTCGAGGAGCGCTTCAACTGGTACGTCAGGCTCGGCATCAAGAAGGAGCACCTGAAACTGCGCGAGCACTGCAAAGAGGAGCTGGCGCACTACGCCAGGGGCTGTTTCGATGTCAACTACCTCTTCCCCATGGGCTGGGCAGAGCTTGAGGGCATTGCCAGCCGCGGCGACTACGACCTGAAACAGCACTCGACGTGCAGTGGCAAGGGGCTGGACTACCTCGATGAAGAGACGAAGGAGCGCTATGTCCCGTATGTCATCGAGCCGTCGGCCGGTGTCGACCGCTCGGTGCTGGCGTTCCTGTGCGACGCCTATGACGAGGACATCGCCGAGGGGGAGCAGAGGGTTGTGCTCCGGTTCCATCCGCTTCTGGCCCCGGTTAAAGTGGCTATTCTGCCCCTGAGCAAGAAGGAGCACCTTGCCGCTCTGACAAAGGAGGTCTACGCCGACCTGCGCAAGAGCATAGTGGTGCAGTACGATGATACCCAGAGCATCGGACGCCGCTACCGCAGGCAGGACGAAATCGGCACCCCTTTCTGTGTCACCGTTGATTTCCAGTCCCTCGAGGACAAAACAGTGACCATCCGCGAGCGTGATAGGATGGACCAGATAAGAGTCCCCATCGCAGAGCTAAAGAAGACACTGCAAGCCAAGCTCTCCGGCGAAGACTTCCTGGTCCTGCCACCCGGCGGCAAGTTCTGGAAGACGGCTGAAATCACCGAGAAGCAGAGCGTAAAGGGCGCATAAACACGCTAAAGAAAAGGTGCTCGAGGAGTCCGCCTGAGGCGGACTCTCCCGTATCGAGTCTCGTCCCGTACTTGATACGGGAACGGGACAAGTTCCGCAGGGGTGACAAAAAGAAGGTTGAAAAAGTTTATTTCATAGTGATACTAACGGTCTTCCAGAAGCTCGAAGAACTGCTCCATTTTATTGCGCACCTCATCAGCCGTAGTCACGGTGGCATCAATGAGGTCACAGTCAATATTCAGTACGGGGATACCCTGTTCATCCAGGATATCTTTATATATCTTGAGGGTAGGTCCCATCTGACGGCAACCAAGATGGGCAAAATTGACTGCCCCGTTTATTTTGTACTCTTTAACACCATTTATTACCGGATTGAGCGCTCGCTCATCCAGGGGACCGAACATCCTCATAGGTGAGCATGCCGCCAGCTTCTTAGCTACACTCTCGAGAGGCTTTTCCGGGTCCAGATGCATCTCTTGTCCCCAATCGCAGAGATTCGGGTAGTAGACTATGACGGCACCGTGCTCTTTCAGCACTGCATCAATATCTCCCTGAAGGTGCCACGGCGGTATCATCAACCCCATAAGACGCAAGCGCTCCGGATTGGCAAATCCCTTGCCCGCCGCCACCATCTCCGAAAGTTCGCTGACGAGTCCTTCCAGGTACCTGGTTATTACAGGCATGCCGGTAGCCATGTAATCTACGACCAGGAACTTCAGAAAGTCCTGGGGCTGGAAAGGTGAGGGTACTGTCTTACAAAGCTCGTTTATCCGCCTTATCAGCGCAAGCTGTTTATCAACCTCAACCACGACTTCCGAGAGCTTATTCCAGTCCATTTTATGACCGGATACCTTCTCCAGGAACTCTATGACGTCATGAAGCTCTCTAATGATAAATTCGTCTGCCGCCTCAGTCTGATTGAAAGGATAGTCAAAGACAAAGCCGGGACAATGGTTATATTCCATTGTAAGCTCGCCGGTTTTGATAGCACTATCACAGACCAGGTTTGAGCAGACTACGGCATCAGCCGGCGGCAGAACACCAGTATCAAGGGCACCGCCTATGAGTCTATGTGCGGAACAAATCTCCGGAGCCAGCCCCATCTCTGCCGCCCTGGTAAGCAAATCATTAGTGCTAATTCCGAACAGGCTCATCAAAGAGCCGGTAAATTCGAGGTGCATGGGCACGATATCCATTGCACGGAGTATCTCAACCGGGAAAAAAATGGTATGAGCAACGACGAAATCACCGTTCTGCCTGGCATCACGGACGCGGGTAAAATAGTCTGCCATCATCTGGTAGTAGTGCGTATGACCCTGGTTCCGGTATAACCTCGCCAAAAATTTCATGCATTTAATAAGCTGGTTAATCTTATCACTGCTTGTTCTGGAGCTTATCATAATTCCCTCCTATTTCCCCTAACCCGGACAAGCCGGAACCAAAAGAAAAGGACGCGACAGGCACGGAGGCCTGTAGTACCGACGGTAGGACAGGCGTCCCTTCAGGGAGAACCTTCTGGGTGAACCCTGCCTGTCCGCAAGCCAGTTTTTTCCAATTTGCGCAAGATTTTATTTTTAAGGGACTAAGCACCAAATTCAGCTATCAGCTATGAAGATTTAGAATTTTCCTCTCCATCCGCCTCAGGCGGACAAGCTTTGCGCAAGACTTTAGATTTAACGTACTAATAGGACTTGCTGCGGTTCGCCTCTATCATCTCAAGGAGAGCCTGCACCCTGGTCTGAATTTGCCCTGAACCGGAGGTGCCATATTCGATGTCCAGAGCCAGAACCGGTATTCCGATTTCTTTGAGCCTCGCCTTCAATAGGGGCAGGTCGTGGGCGCAATGGACACAATAGCGGATGTTCTGACTGACAACGCCATCAACCTTATAATTACGGATAAGCTCGATAATGCGGTCAAAGCGCTCCGACGAAGGAAACATGCGGGCACAGGGGAAATTGGTCAGGTACCGGCGGGCGATGGCTTTCAGAGGCGGCTCAGCTCCCTCCCGGACCACAGGGTCGGAGAAGTAACGGACACTGGTACAGAGCTCATCGGTGACCACCAGTCCACCCTGGTCTTCTATTGATTTAATAAAAGCCGGATTATTCAGGACGCTCCCGATGACCATAATACGCGCCTTGCCCCGGTGCTTTACTTCTGATACCTTCAGCTTCCCCAACAACTCCTCTAACCATGGATTATAGATTTCTTTGGGCATGCGGAAGCTGGCATTCAGCACCTCAAGGGTTTCGGCGCCGCTGATTGGCGGTTCAGGTCGCTTTCTCAGTGCGTAAAGCCTTTCCAGCAGCTCTCTGGACTTATTATACAGGCTTATAGAATTAAGCAATGATTCATCAGTAACACTTATGCCCAGATAATTTTCCAGGTTTTTCTTCAGGTCGAGAATTTCCTGGTAATAAAGCTCCAAAGTCGATTCATTATACTTCCGGGGTACTGACAGTAACTGGGAGTACGGTGTTTTAATGTAACGGCGCCAGTGGTCAAATAGTCGGCGGGCTCCGTCACATGTTGAGCCGGCGATAACACCATCCAGACAGCTATATTTACCTCTCAACCCCATCTGGAAGCAACTTCGAGAGAACGAACAGCTAACGATGTAAAGATAAGCATTGCCATCGTCCAGTTCTGTCTCCTGCTGATAGCCGGTTATCCTGACGGGAAGTGCTCCGGCGGCATGAACCAGCTCTTCCGGAACATAGGTACAGAGCCAGCCAAAGACTTTTCCTCCACTGGCTCTAAACTCTCTAATCCGGGCGGTCTCGGGGAAGGTACTATTTACCTCGCGGAACCGGTCTAATAGCGGTGAACCTGTTTCTGCAGTTATACTTCCCATCGCTAATTCCATCCTGTTCAGTGATACTGCTAACTAAGTGTAAGCCTAGACCCTCTAAGTACCTAGTGGCTCTAGGTATTTATAACACTAACTTATAGCACTACTTTCAACCCTTTGTCAATAAGTTATAAGGGAGGTCGTTTACTAATGTCATTGCGAGGAGTCCCGACGCATCGGGACGACGAAGCAATC
>JAUYDO010000052.1 GCA_030691835.1 Dehalococcoidia bacterium
TTAGAAAAGGCGAAATCATATACAGGGAAGGGCGTAGAGCTGAGTTTTTATATGTCATTCTAGAAGGAAGAGTTAAGATTTACAAGGTTTCTCAAATAGGAAAAGCATTTATAATTGATATTCGTACTAAGGGAGATAATATTTGTATGTTTGCCTGTATATGTAACATGCAGGGATATGCTACAGCAGAAGCGCTGGAAGATACCCTCATTGCCAAAATACACAGGAATGAGATATTGCAATTACTGGCTACTAACCATGAATTTAACTTAAGAATTATGGAGTTAGAGGGTAAAAGGCTATACCGTTTATATGATAAACTCGTTGAGTTAGCAGCCTTTGCGACCAATCAACGCTTGATAAAGACCATAAAATATCTTTCATCAACGTATGGCAATACGTTAAACTTCACGCATCAAGACCTATCCGATATGTGTGGTACAACGCTGGAAACTACCACCAGGCTTCTGAGCCGGTTGAAGGCTACGGGTGTTCTAATTTCAATTCGCGGCAGAATAATTATTATGGATGAGCAAGGTCTGAGGAATCTGACGGAGTAATTTAATTCAGGTCTGCTGAGAACATGCAAAATCCGCTCAAATAGTAGGTACCACCATACATACCTCATGGCTAATGGGCGCTCCTGTCTTCTCTTAAATTGATTGACATATATCATAGACAAGCAGATAGCGACTGATTAGAATTGTTACGTTTACAAATAGTCAATTTTATGTTCAATATTGAATTCAAAATTTATCAAAGATTGTTAATTTCCCAAATATTTTGAAGGGAGGACTTATGGAAAAGGTCTTGGTTCTAGATTTGAGTAAATGCAGTGGGTGCCGCTCCTGTGAGATGGCTTGTTCTACTGCCAGAGAAGGCGCAGCATCGCCGAGCTTATCCCGCATCAAGGTGACGCGCTTTGACTCCGAAGATTTTTACTGCCCGGTGGTGTGTCAACAATGCGAAAAACCTTATTGCGCTCTGGTCTGCCCTACCGGTGCCCTGTACCGTAATTCCGAGACCGGGATTGTAGAATTGAATGAAGATAAATGCGTCGCGTGCAAGATGTGTTTGCTGGCTTGTCCTTTCGGCGCTCTCAGCATAAAAGAAGGAACCAAAATCATGAAATGTGACCTGTGTGGCGGAGAGCCGGTTTGCGTGAAATTCTGTCCGAATAAGACGATTACCTACTCAGCTGATTATGAAATTGGAGAATCGAGACGAATGGCATCCGCTGAAAGCCTAAAAATAGCTTACGTGAGTAAGGAGGAACCAAAATGCTAGGAGGATATGCCGGTAAAATTTTACGGGTTGATCTGTCATCAGGGCAGATTACAGAAGAGCAGCTTCCTGAAGAGAAAGTCCTCAAGCAATATCTGGGCGGTACGGGGCTGGGCTTAAAAATATTACTCGATGAGGTTGATGAGACAGTTGCCCCTTACGATGCTGAAAACCGCGTTATTTTTATGACCGGTCCCTTGACCGCTACTCCGGTGCCCGGGTCAAATAACCTGTCTATGATAAGTATCAATGCGGATGTGCCTAAAGCCGTAGGCACTTCACACACCCATGGTTACCTGGGACCGAATTTAAAATGGGCGGGATATGATGGCATCATTGTTCAAGGCGTTTCGGAGAAACCGGTCTACCTCTGGATTCATGACGGTCAGGCGGAGATTAGAGACGCCGGTAAATTCTGGGGCAAAGATACGCATGATACGGAAGACCTGGTTAAAAAAGATATTGGCGAACAACGGGCGAGCGTGGCTACCATCGGGCCAGCCGGCGAGAACCTCATCGCAGGCGCGTGTGTACAAAATGATAAACACCATACATGTGCGCATGGTGGTATGGGCTCCATCATGGGCTCTAAAAAACTGAAGGCGGTCGCTGTATTCGGCAGAAAACCGGTCCCTATATCTCACCCCAAAAAGCTCTTGGAGCTGGCAGAGAGATGGCGGTCGCCGGAGTTCGTAAGCTGGATGGGCGGAGGAGTCACCCATCAGGGTGGGATGACCCGCTGCTGGAATCTACTCGGTATGGGCGGCATCCTTGCCGGCAAAAACCTGAGCAGTGCCGAGTTCGGACGCGAGCTAGGGGCTAAATTTGTTGAAGAGTGCAAGAAGTTTAAGATTGTTCCTAAAGCGTGTTTCGGCTGCCCGGTGGCTTGCGCATATAAAGCTTATATCACCTGTGGGCCTCATAAAGGAGAGGTATTCACTTTAGCCGGCGGCGGTGAGAACCTGGAAGGAGCAGCCGCAATGATGGGCGCTACCAATGCCGGCGATGTATTGTGGATGACAGAACGGTATGACAGACTGGGTATTGGCACTTCCACTATGGGGTGCACCGTTGCCCTGGCCGTCGAATGCTATGAAAGAGGAATAATCAACAAGGAGGATACCGGAGGTCTGGAGCTGAATTGGGGCAATGCTGAGGCGGCTTCGAAGCTCCTGGACAAAATAGTAGCCCGTGAGGGAATCGGTAAAATACTGGCCGAGGGACCCAAAAAGGCTGCGGAAGCTATCGGTGGGGATGCACCCAAAATTGTAGTCCACATGAAGGGCGTTGGTTTTAACTTGCACGATTGGAGAGGCAAGTGGCAGTCTTTCCTGGGCCAGGCAGTTGCCGGAGCCGGACCCCGCTGGGAAGGGATAGGCATGGATGCATTTGGATTCGAACCGGACCTCGGTTACAACGCCGTGCCTGAACCTTTTAAGATAGAAGGCGCCGCCGAGGTGATAAAAAAGTCTCAGGCGAAGAAGCTCTTTGAAGATAGCCTGGGGATTTGCTGGTTTATGGCTCAAGGTGGTATGACAGGGATTTTATCTCTTGAAGCCCAGGCTGTTTCTGCGACCACCGGAATGGAAGGTGTAGATGGGGAGCACCTGATGACCGTGGGTGAGAGAATAGCCAATATGGAACGCGTGTTTAACGTAAGCCGGGGACTCACCCTTGAAGACGACCTGGATGTGGGTGCACGGATGCTTGAACCACCTGTGGACGGGCCTGCGAAAGGAAAGACAGTCGCCCCCTATTTTAAGGAAGCGGTGCTGGAGTATTACCGGCTTATGGGTTGGGAGGAAAATACCGGTAAGCCGTTACCGGAAACGCTCAAGAGGCTGGGCCTTCAGCATCTGATTAAGAAACTGGGCTAGAAAAGTTTGGTGAAAAAACATGTAATTCTGGGGAACGGCGGCGCAGCTGTCAGCGCTATTTGCGCCATCAGAAGTGTCAGTGCGGCGGACGAGATAGTAGTCGTAAGCAAGGAAATCTGTTACGCTTATTCCCCTGTTTTGCTTACTTATTACCTTTCCGGCCGTATAAAGTATGATGACATATTTATTTTTAATAAAACATCTTACAGGAAAAATAATGTTAAAACTATCCTAGGTAAAAAGGCAGGGAGAGTAAACCCGGCTCGCAGGGAAGTGCGCCTGGATGACGGTTCCTCGATT
>JAUYDO010000132.1 GCA_030691835.1 Dehalococcoidia bacterium
CTTCGACTGCTCGGCGGCTTCCCGTACTATCTTGCGCCAGCGGTCAATCTTGCTATCTCCCGGCTTGCTGACAACGCACCGCTCACATGTGAAGGGGACGAAGGCGCTCACCCCAATCTCAACCCCTTTTTGCAGGACAAACTCGAGCTTATCCGACTTTAGAAGCGCCAGATAAAGAGTAATTTTGAAACGGGGCTCATTAGAGCAAAGAGATTTGTTCAGTATTTTGCCCCGGACCAGTTCCCCATTTAGCTCTTGAATTTCTACTTCATACTCCCAGCCGCCGTTATCAAGAAGGGTAATATGGTCGCCGGGCTTCAATCTCAGCACGTGGAAAATTTGATGCGCCTGCTCACCCTTAATATACGCTCTTTCCTGAGCAAGCCATTCCGGGGTAACAAAGAAACGGTGCATCTCAATATGTGTGTACACTCTCCCTACACCGTGTGGAGGGAACTACGTATAATGACCCGACAGGATAAGACGCCAGGTGCGTATTAGGCGACCTTCACCCCGTGCTTCCAGCGCTCGCCGTCCCATGTCCATATCATCGCCTCGCATCTGGGGCACAGGATGCAGATATTGCCATCCTGCTCCTTCTCGATACCCCGCACCAGCCTCTGACAGCCATTGCAGTACGTTTTCTTAACCGATATTTTCATCACCTATTCTCCGTTCTCATCATTGACTCTTCTAAGACATGGGCACCTGTAGTGGATAGTAGTGTCCTGCTTTGATTATAGCAGACCTTATTATATAACTGCTACCCAGCAGTAGTAGGCCGGAAACCGCGGAAGTCCATACCATGTACACCGCGCCTCCGACCCACAGACCGGCGAACAGTATGACCAGGGATACGACAAGGCAAACGATAGTAGACAGCACTGGACCGTTCACCGTTTTGATGGACTCGGTAAAAGTGACGCTGTAGCGCGAGCTCAACAGCGACCACAAGATGATAAGCTCCGCGATTATGAAGACTATGCCAGCGAGTGCCATCAGTCCGGAGATAGCAGCAACCTCGTAGTCGGGATAGCTTCCGACGAAGGCGAGGAACAGCAGAAGCATCAATCCGAGTCCACTGCACAGGGCGGTGAAGAATGAGGCAACAGGCAGAACAGGGGATGACCACACCGGCACACCCCTGGCTTCGCTAAGGAAAACGCCGTGGTAAGCGGCGGTAAGTAGAGCCAGGACGAAAGCAATAATCCCGACTATCGTGCCGCCCGTATTTAGAAACCAGTCGGGCATAAAGAAAGCCGGAACAGCATATATCAGCCCGAACAGTATAAATAGCGTCTGGAGCAAGGCACCTCTGGACATCCAGGATGTCGAGAAACCGGTGAGTACCCGGTACATATTGCGGGGCGAGCGCAGTTCCAGAAACAGAAAGATTAGTCCCACAATCACAAGCACTGGTCCGAGGAGGGCGCCCATGAGCGTCATTTCTTGCATTCCACCGATTAATATGAGAACGAAGGCAATGGCGAATACTCCGGCGCCCATGCCACCAAGAAACATATCGATGGTTACCAGTCCTCCCCATGTACTCTGTCTCTCAATAGCCATCCTTCGCCTCCGTTACCTCGGTAAGTAGTACACCGACGGGTCTGTGCCCAACTCTTCCAACAGCCTGAATCCCTTGCGCTCTCTTATCAGCCGGGATACCTCGCTCTGCGGGTCATCCAGGTCGCCGAAGTACCTGGCTTTGGCGATACAGGAATTAACGCAGGTTGGTGTGGCATCGGGCTTCACCCCAATCTCGGACCGGTCAGTGGCTTTGTCTACCTTAGCCATGCAGAAGGTGCACTTCGATGCTGTCCCTACTTTGTGCCTCTGATACGGAGCGCGTAGCTCGGCAGGGAACTGCTCGTATGGGGTGGGTTGCCCGAAGTAGTAGGTCTTCTCCCTGTATATCCGCCGCGCCCTGTAGGGACAGGCTACCTCGCAGTAGCCACAGCCCAGGCACTTATCGTAGTCCACGTACACGATGCCATCTTCGCGCTGTACCGTAGCTCCGGTGGGACAGACATCCTTGCATGCCGGGCTCTTGCAGTGCTGGCAGGGCACAGGCAGAAAGGACCTCGTTACGTTGGGATACTCACCCACTTCATAATCGTAGACATCGTTCCAGAAAATTCCAGGCGGAACGAAGTTGTCAACCTTGCATGCCACGGTACAGGTATGACAGCCGACGCACTTCTTCAAATTTATAACCATACCCAGCCGAGTCATCTCACTCCTCCTTATGCCTTGTAGACCCTGACCTTCATATGGTTCTTGCTCGCTCCGCCTTCATCGGTCAATTCAACGGCGGCCGGTGATACATGATTCAAATTAGCAATATTGAAGTCCCTGGCATAAGGCGTGACCCATTGCCCGAAGGAACCCACCGTAACCACGCAGTCCGGTCTCACCCCCTGGCGCAAGGATACTCTGCCCTTGACCCTGTCATAGGCGGACTCTATCCATATATCGTCCCCGTCCCTGATACCGAGCTTTTCGGCGGTTTTCCAGTTCATCTGCGCCCAGTTGCCACCGACGCTCCGGCTGGAAGACTCCATCATGATAGGAACGCCGACATTACTGCTCCAGGCATACTGCATGGCGTGGGTGGTAAGTAACCAGAGGGGATAGTCTTCCGGATTTTTGTTGAGCCTGACGGCTACCTGGTCCAGAAATTTATTGGTATCCTGCCAGTGAATCAGAGCCTGATATTCCTCTATCTGGGAGTCCCACCAGTAAATGCCCTTTTCATGCACCCTGGCACCCAGCTCTTCTCCTATGCGCTTCAACCTCTCCTGGTACGGCAGTTCGAACCTGATGCCCTTCCGCCTCATCGCCGGGATGAGGTACCAGGGGCGCATGTAGAACCCGCCGTGCACCTCACCATCACCCGTCTTCTGAAAGGGGTGGAATATGCCACCGGTCTCTTTGAACCAGTCAAGACCGTGCTCTCCCCTGGTAACTAGCTTGCACATCCGGTCGTACTGCTCTTCAGCGGTGTATTTCACGTCGGCTTTAAGCTCGTAAGGGGTGCCCTTGAGCTTCATTCCCAGGTAAGCGCCGTTGTTCAGAGCCTCATTATATTCAGCTAACAAGCCCATCTTCGCCGAAAGCTCGGTGGCGATGTCGCTTATGTTCATGGTGTTGAATGAGCGCTTGACCGCCGGCTGTTTGACGATAATCCCGCTGTATTCCCAGAAGTTTTCCCTTTCGTTAGTGGCGCCGCATGGGAATATGTGCAGTGTCTCAAGCTCCTGGTCCTCCGGCAGAAGCAGGTCGGCGAACCACGCCGTTTCGTCAACAGTGTACGCAAAAGTGGCATAAAACGGTATCTGTTTCAGCACCTCCATTACCATGGGAGTGTCGAACTGTGAAATCAGGGGATTTGATTTGAAGCTAATAAATACTTCAGGAATGGAGGGTTTGGGCCAGTTTTCCGGCGTCTCTACCAGCCATCTCCACACCAGGTGATAGGGACCATCAAAGCCGCCGCACAGAGGCAATAGAGACGGTACGCCGTCACGCTTTCCCGGCGGGAATTTCCATTGTCCCTTTTTGGTCGGATGGAACGGGTAGGTAAGAAAGCCATCTTCGCTTCTCTCCACCGGACCGGAAATCAATACCACCACTCCGACATCCCCGCCAACGGCTTCAATCGAGCCAGCCAGCATTTCCAGCACGTGCTTGGTCCAGAGAGCCTGTATAGCCCCTCTGCCGCAGTTCACCCCCAGCCCCTGAGTTATAGCCACCGGTCTGAGAGGAAGCTCTTCGCCTTCTACTTTCGCCGTCGCTCCGACCATGGCGTTTTCAAAGAACTCCCCGGTTATCCTCCTGATGGTGCCGGCAGTAACATCGCACTCTTTAGCCGCCCATTCCGGCGTGAACTCACGGACATGCTCAATCAACAGCACAAAGGAGGGCGTAGCTTTAATGTCAGCAAACTCTTCAATGTTATCATCTGCACCGATGGTTATGCCGCTTACCGTAAATTCCCCCTCGATGGCGGGGTCTTTTATATCAGGCGCATCAAATACTTTCGCCCTGTTATCAGCACTATCCCATATTAGAGGCTTTCTAGTAGCTTTATCCCTGAGAAAATAGCCGTTCGGGGCGACCAGATAAGGGCTATTGGTCATCTTTTTCAAGAACGGGACATCGCACATCTTGCGCCAGTCAAGCTCGTGCAAAATGGTGTGAACCATGGCGTAAAGAAAAGTATGGTCTGTCCCCGGTTTAATGGGAATCCATTCATCGGCGGTAGCGCCGGTAACGGAGAGGTGCGGCTCAAGCTGTACGCGCTTCATGCCCCGGGCTCTGGCTTCGGAATGCCTCCTGACACCCACTACACCGTTGGTGGCATTGTCGTTCCTGCCGAATGAGAGCAGGTAGCGGGTATTAGGGGTATCGGACATGGAGATAAAGGCTTTGTGCCATAGCTCTCCAAGGAGGTGCTCGGTGTGATTGCACTTTACACCTTTACCGCCACCCAGAGTCATATCTACAGGTCCGAAGATGCCCTGCGGCGAGCCTGAGGCATGTCCTTTGGCACAGAAAAGGACGAAAAAAGTTCCTAGAATAGATGCGCTGGTGCCGGCGCCCCCCTCATGAAAAGCCACGCGGGGATAGCCGTTTTCATCCAGAAGTCCCTTCTCTCTGACTTTCTTGAGCCTCTCCGCCAGCATGTTCAGGGCTTCGTCCCAGGATATCTCCACCCAGCCGGGGTCTTCATCTTTGCCCTTCTTCGGGTTAGTCCTCTTCATCGGAGCCTTAACGCGGTTGGGATTATAGTTCTTCTGTATCAGACCGTATGCTTTAACGCAGACCTTAGCGTCAGCCGGATGAATCTTCGCCATGTCCCAGTTAGGCTCGATACCCACCGCCACCCCGTTGACTACGTGTACTTTGAGGAGGTCCGGACAGCCGGCGTTGCACTGCTGGCAGTATGTTGGTATCAGCTTATCTTCCCATATCTTCTCCGCCATCTCAGTTCTCCTTTGTGCCAGGTCTTGCCGTCATCTTACTGTACTATCGTATTATTTTGGTCAACCGATTGCAAGTCAACTGCCAGCACACCGGGTTTTTCAGGTATGGTTAGCGGTTACATTACAGCATGATGCCATAAATTGTCAACTGTGAAAGGTATGTGGTACACTATCAAACGTTATCGTCAATATGCTTGAAACTTCAGGAGGATACCCGTGAGCAAAGACCTGAGAGAGTTCCTGTCACTGGCTAAGAAAGCAGGTCCGGAATTCTACGTGGAAGTTAAGAAGCCTCTGAAACCAGAGCTGGAGAAGGACGTCCTTCAACTAAAGCTGTACAAGGAAAGGGGGCTTTCTCCTGTAATCTACTGTCCGGTTATCAAGGGCAGTAAACTGCCGCTGGTCTCGAATATTTTTGGTAGCTATGAACTTCTGGGTCTCGCCCTGGGACTCGAACCCAAGAAAGCTACCAAATCCCAGATTTTCCATGATTATTTGAAAAAGAAAAATGAGCTTAAACCCGTAAAGAAAGTCCCGGCTTCGCAGGCGCCCGTTAAAGAAGTAATCCTGAAAGGCAAAGACGTAGACCTCGGCGTCTTACCACTCATTTATCACGCCGAACGTAACTCGAAGAAATATGTTCCTATCGGGCAGATGGTCTGCAGGAACCCGGACACCGGAGTGCTCAACGTTGGCGTGTACCGCCACGAGGTGAAGGGGAAGGACAAGCTGGGCGCTATGTTTGTTCCCGACCACCACGCTGCTTACCACGCCCGGCGCTACGCCGAGCTGGGTAAACCCATGGAAGTGGCAATCTTCATCGGGCATCACCCGGCAGTAGCTCTCGGCTCGCTGTTCAAGGGAGCTATGGATGTTAATGAGCTTGAAGTCGCCGGCGGATTGCTGGGAGAGTCGCTAAGAGTCACGAAAGCTGAGACGGTAGACCTGCCCGTTCCCGCCGACGCCGAAATCGTGATTGAGGGCGTGCTCGACCCGAAGAAGATGACCACCGACGGTCCGTTCTCTGAGTGGGAAGGCTACTACGGGATAGAGCTGAAGTGCTATGTAATCAATATCACCTGCATCACCATGCGCAAGGACGCCATCTACCATGACCTGGCTCCGTCACAGATAGAGCACACCATGGCTGCCGCGCTGAACCAGGCAGCCGCAGTATACGATGCCGTGAAAGCGGTGGTACCCACGGTGAAAGATGTCTATCTGCCGCACTCCGGGCGCTCAAATATAGTCGGCTATGTGCAGATAGCCAAGCGCGTTCCGGGTGAGTCGAACCGCGCCGGAATCGCCGCGGTAAACGCACTTAGCTGTCTTAAGATTGCGGTTGTGGTGGACGAAGATATAGACATATATAACGAGGATGAAGTCATCTGGGCGATTGCCACCAGGACCACGCCGGACCGTGACATTACTATCCTGCCCCGGGTGCTCGGTGACCCGCTCAGCCCCACCTCCTACGATGAGCTACGGCAGAAGAGGGGCGTAATGATAACCAAGATGGTAATAGACGCCACCAAGCCGCTGGAGACGCCTTTCCCCACCGTTGTAACACCGCCCAAAGACCTGTGGCAGTCTATGAAGCTCGACGACTATATAAAGTAGGACATCGAATCTTTAACAGCTAGTGTAGTGTCACAGAGATTACTTTACAATCATCGCACGCATATTGTCATTCCCGCGAAGGCGGGAATCCAGTATCACCACCCCACCTGGATTCCGTATCAAGTACGGAATGAC
>JAUYDO010000194.1 GCA_030691835.1 Dehalococcoidia bacterium
AGGTCTGCATCAACATCCCCAGGACGATAAAAAGAATGCTGGGTGGAATAAGGATACCGAGGTCGCCGGTGACAGCTACGGTCCCCGTGGCGAGTTTATCACTGTAACCGAGTTTTTTCATCTCAGGGAACATCATTGTGCCTACGGCGGCGATGGCAGCATACCCTGAACCGCTTATAGCGGAGAAAAGCGTGCAGAAGAGCACCACCACCACGAGCATGCCGCCCGGTAAGTGCCCGGCCCAGGAGTCAAAGAACTTGAGGAGGCTCCGGGCGCTACCGCCGGCAATCATCAGGTTACCCGCCAGTATGAACAGGGGCATGGCCAGAAGCGGCCAACTGGCTATCTGGTTAAACATGGTCTGTATAATAATATTCGGCGCAAGGTTCTGTACGAAAACCATGATAAGCGCGCTACCAAGTCCGAGTGCAACGTATAACGGCGCTCCCGAAATGACCAGTATTATGATAAGGAGCCAGAAAAATACTTCCATTTATTTGCTCCCCTGTTTATCATCACCGGAGGGTGTAACGACCTTTGGTGTGAGATGAGATGGTTTGGTCTCCTGCTTCAGGGTTGACGCGATCTTTGTCACCATGTAGACGCTGTATATCAGCAGAACGTAGCTCCCGATTGTCACGGTGCTGAGTACCACTTCCCAGTAAGGGACAAGTATCGTACCGAGTAGTCGGGTATTTTGTATCCTGATGAGATATAGCAGGTATATAGTTGCAGCAGAGCAAACCACTATTGAGAAAGCCAGGGTACAAACATGGTTAAAAAGGTCAATGCTTTTCGCCGCCGTTTTTTTAAAAATTTGGAAAACCATATCGATGTTGATATGGCCGCGGTCCAGCAACACCGCGCCGGCGCCGATAAATGTCATCGCCGGCATGCACCACTCTGCAATTTGCTGTGCCCACATAATACTCCCGCCCACCAGGTATCTAAAGACTATATCGGACAAACTGACCAGGGTGCATAGAAAAATAAGCCCTGCGCTGACATGAATCACCGCCTGATGCGCGGTTTTGCCAAAAGACCGTAGGTCACCTAGAGTCTTTCCCATTCTTTCCCCCTGAACTCAGCCCCCGAAAATCTCCCAATTCCCGGGGGCTGAGTCCTGATGTTAACTATTATCAATAAGGTCTATTTTCCCCGGGTAGCCTCAACGGCAGCGAGGATGTCCTTAGCCTTGGGATGCAGGCCCGCGTAGAGGGCGTACAGAGGTTTCAGTGTGTTACGCAGCCACTGCACCTCTGATTCCGGCATCACAATCTCAGTCAGGCGTGAGCGGAGATAGTTCTTGGAATCAACCGTGCTGTCTATGTAGGTTTTATTGCCTACCGGTTGCCATTCCGCGCAGACATCTTTGATTGTTTTCTGGATATCTTTCGGTAAGCTCTCATACCACTTGGTGGACATGAAGACCCAATATGTAGAAGTAGTGAGGTCAGGCTGCAAGAAATACTTCATATTATCAGCTATGCCCAGGGAATCGACATAACCTCTCTGACCACCGCCATGCATGCAGTCAAACATACCTGTCTTGAGCGCAACAGGAAGCTCTGAACTGGCGATAGTCATACCCTTAGTGCCCAGGAGTTCCGTCATCTTGGCATAAGTGGGACCGGCAAGGACTCTCATATTATGCCCGGCAAGGTCGGTATATTTCTTTACCGGGAATTTGGTGTAGATAGGCATCGAAGCCATAGAGCCCTTGAGGGTACCGAAGAGGACCATGGTGCCTTTCTGGCGCATCTCTTCCTGGAAATCCGCCATCGTCTTTGAATCATTAAACCGCATCATATGGTCGAAATCGTCGAAGACCATGGGGAAATTGTAGATATCCCATCTCGGGTCCCAGGTGTAAGCATCATAAGCATTGCTTACGGTGAAGGGGAGAGCACCGGAGGACACTGCCTCAATGCCTTCAGGCCCCTTATAGAGCTCATATTGATAATGGACTTCAAAGCTGAGAAGTCCGTTGGTAGCCTTATTGATGCGGCTCTGCAGGTCTAGAAAAATTAGGTCTGAGGTGGCTTTGGGAGCGCCGGTCTCCGCCCAGAGCACCTTCTGCGGTTTCAGGGTTTCCTGCGGTTTGGAAGCGCAACCCGCCATAACGGCGTTAAGCCCCAGTACCAGTGCCAGTACTAGAAAAACGAATAACCACTTACTTTTCATTATGTTCCTCCTGATTAAAGATACTCTTGTAAAGTCCTCATTGCCTTCTGGTTATTACAGGCTCTCATCTCCTTATAATCCCTACATGTCACCTCCTTTGCAGGCTCGATTAAAACCCCTTTTTATTAGATTATTTGTTTTTCTTTCAACTCTTTAATTCGCTCGGTTGAAAATCCGAGCAGCTCTTCATAGACGTGGTGATTATCTATCCCAACGGCTCCGGCGGGATAATAGTTTTCTGGGAAAGTGGTCTTGGTAAAGTGTACCGGCATGGCGGGTACTGGCGCGGTTGCTCCGTAGGCATGCTCAATCCACTTGTAGAGCCCGCGCTGCCTTACCGGGGGATAGAATATAGCCTCAGCCGTATTGTTCACCGGTGCTGCGGGTACACTTACGTTCTGTAGGTAGCGGGCGGCGTCTTCTTTGCGGTGCTTAACTGTCCAGGCAGAAATGGCGGCATCGACCTCATCTCGCCTCACTTCCAATTGAGAGGGCACCTTATAGTTTTCATCACTGAGCCAGTCTTTCTTGCCAATAAGACCGCACACCTTAGTCCAATCAGCCTCATTCCTGATGCTCAGCACTACCCACTGGTCGTTACCCTTGGCCGGGTAACAGCCCTGGAAAGCAATATCCCTGTCCTTATTACCCATTGGTGCGCGAACACGCCTGTTCATGGCGTAATCCATAACCGCCTCATTAACAAAGCCTGTGGCCGCTTCATACTGGCTATGCTCAATGTATAGCCCCTTTCCAGTGCGCCGGCGATACATCAAGGCGCTGATAATGGCAGCAACCCCCTGCATGGCCCCGATGGGGTCGACCATAAACACGCCGGCTGCCATCGGTCTGTCCTCTCTATCGCCACCGTAGCCGGTCAGGCTGGTGAGCCCGCTCAGATATTCCAAGGTGTTGCCGTAGGCCAGGTAATTAGACCATGGTCCATCACCGAAGCCACGCATAGCACAGCAAATGAGGCGAGGGTTAGCTTCTCTCACCTGCTCGTGGTAGATACCCAGCTTCCTGGCGACGTCAGGAGTCAGGTTTTCAATGAGTACATCACTTATCCTGACCAGTTCATTCAAGATTGCCCTACCCTCGGGATTGATTGTATCCAGGGCGATGAAGCGTTTGTTTGCTGAAAAGGCACCGGTATAGGTGTCACGAACACCGCGCCAGGGGGCTTCGCCTACCGACTCAGGGTCGATATCGGTCATACCCAGCACCCGGGCGGCTTTACCCGATGAGCCCACACGCACCATACCCACATGGCCAAACAGTCTGGGGTGTTCGATATGAATGACCTCGGCGCCCATCTCGGCCAGCATTCGAGCCGTGTATGGACCCGCCCAGACAATACTGAAGTCCAGGACTCTAATTCCTTCCAGAATGCTCTTCATCTTTAGATAATTCCTGCTTCAGCTAGCTTTGTTATATCATTCTTAGTCAGACCAAGCCAGCCACCAAATATCTCTTCATTATGCTGCCCCAGGAACGGCGCGGGGAGGAGACGGGTTCCGATTTCAGAAAAGCGGTTGCAGGGTACAAAATAGAGCAGCTTCCCCGCCCTGGGATGCTCCATCTCAACGAGGCTGCCTCTCGCCTTTAGATGAGGATTTGCCTCGACAAGGTCCCTAGTGTTGGCTACATAGCTCCAGGGAAGGCCTCTACCCTGTGCTATATCCACTATTTCTTCTCTTTTATGTTCAAAGAAACAGGGCACCAGCATTGCCTCTAGGTCATCAGCATGAGCGGTAGAACCCCAGAAAAAATCCCCAAACATGGTCTCGTCATCGAGCTCTGGGCAAACAAAATCAGATAACCTTCTGAGCTCACCGAAATTAACCGTAGCGCAGCCGATAAA
>JAUYDO010000305.1 GCA_030691835.1 Dehalococcoidia bacterium
ATTTGAATTTCGATATTGTTTTAGGATTTAGATTTCAGTACCTTAAAAATAAAATCCTGCGCAAAATGGAAAGAAACTGGCTTGCGGACAGGCAGGGTTCACCCAGAAGGTTCTCCCTGAAGGGACGCCTGTCCTACCATCGGTACAACAGGCCTCCGTGCCTGTCGCGTCCTTTTTTTTGGTTCAGGCTTGTCCGGGTTAGGATTTAGAATTTCTCTTTCCATCCGCCTCAGGCGGACAAGCTTTGCGCAAAATTTCAGATTTAAGGACTGATAGAATACTGTTTTGTAAGTGTCTCCGATTATGTTATTATATTACATCTGAGTCTAATAGCATATTAGCGTAATGCTCGGAGGTTTCATCCCGAAGGGCAGATAGATAATGTAAACCGGAGGCTAAATATGAACTTTGCAGTAGTGCCGCTTATCTCTTGCATTATCAGCTTTGTCTTTGCCGTGACGGTGCTGGACCAGTACTTTGCCAGGAGAAAGCCCTACCAGCTCATATGGTCGATAGGTCTATTTATGTATTTTATCAGCACCGGGGCCGAGTTCTGGGCAGGTACCTGGGGGCTAAATGAAACTGTCTACCGGTTATGGTATCTATTAGGAGCCACATTTGTTGCCGCGTATTTGGGGATGGGTACCATTTATCTGCTTGTGCCCAGGCGCACAGCTAATATAGTCATGTTGATTTTGCTGGTGGCATCAATATACGCCGTTGTCAGAGTTTTTAGCGCCGGCATCGACATAAGCACCTTGCAAAGGCTGTCAGTCACAGCCATGCCTGACGGAGTGAGAATTATCACTCCGTTCTTCAATACCTTTGGCGCAGTAGCTCTGGTAGGAGGTGCTATTTACAGCGTCTGGATTTTCTGGAGAAAGCGGATACTGGCACACCGGGTGGCGTCTAATATCCTGATTGCCGTGGGAGCGATATTGCCGGCTTTCGGTGGTATTTTGATGAGGTTCTGGGATTCCCTGACAGCATTTTACCTGCTGGAACTTTTCGGTGTTGCAATTATATTTATCGGTTTTTTGCGAAGCCGGGAGGTATTCGGTTTCTACCGTTTCCCTCTTGTCCACGGGTTTAAGATGGTGCGGGGGAAACTCTAAGATAGCTTGCTAGTTTAATTTAGCTTCGAACAAGCCTCGGATTACTGCAATTATACGGCTTAATATCTATGATGCTTGCTTTATAATCTCGGCAATAAGGCTTACCAGTTGAATATGGCTATCTCTTAGCCTTGTGCTGATAACCCCGGCCAGGTTCTTCATCACCACATACCCAACCATTGGTCTTTCTCTGAAGATACGTTGTAGAGTTGAAGCCTTGATGCTTATCATCTGAGTCCTATCGAGGCACCTTATCGAGGCGGTAAGTATATGCGGCTCCACCACAGCGGACCAGGCACACACCTTACCCTGGGACAATGTGGTAATATTTACCCTCTGGTTGAGGGGCGTAACCTCCAGACGCTTCTCAATGATAACCTTGCCTGCATTTATAATATGCAGTTCGTCTGTTGTTTCGCCCTGGGTGGCACAATACTCTCCTGCTTCATAGGTACGCTCGCTACAGAACTGTCCTATTCGTGCCAGGTCATCATCGTATAGCCCGGCAAAAATATCCACACCCCGGAGGTGCTGGATTGATACCTGTCCCGCTGTTTTTATCATCGTAGCTCTCCTTTTCTACCTATTCGTTGGTTACTCCCCTTTTGTTATCCCGGAGTAGCTGACTCGGCGAACTCCTTCGCTTCTTCTTTAGCAATCTCCGGACCATTTGTGGGCATCAAGGGACCGAGTTTCCGAATCTGTGCTGTCATTTCATTTACTACCGAAGCGAAGCGTTCTCCTTCTGAAGCCGAAACCCAGTCCAGGCGCAGGCGCTCCGGCTCTATACCGAACTGCTTCAGCAACTTCTTGAGTATCGCTATGCGCCGTGCGGCTTTATAGTTTCCCCCGGAATAATGACAGTCCCCCGGATGACAGCCACATATGAGAACGCCATCTGCTCCTAGCTGGAAAGCCTTCAGTATAAAAGTGGGGTCGACGCGCCCGCTGCACATTACCCGGATGATATCCACGTTTGGTGCATATTTGAGGCGTGAAGTACCCGCCAGGTCAGCCCCGGTGTAGGCACACCAGTTACACAGGAAACCAACAATCCTGGGCTCAAAATGCCCGGTCACGGTTTACTCCTCGATTCGGTTCCTGCCAGGATGCCTTCAATCTGAGCAAAGACTTGACGGTCGGTAAAGTGTTTGACAGTAATGGCGCCGGATGGGCATGATGCAGCGCAAGCGCCACAGCCTTTACAGAGTGCCTCGTTGACCTCTGCCACCCTCTTCCCTTTACCATTAAGGCTGATAGCCTGGTAAGGACAGACACAAATGCAGGCCGGACAGGCGGAGCATAGCTCCGGATTAATCTCAGCTACTAAAGGCTCTATGGCTACTTTACCGCGGGCTAGAAGTGACAGGATTTCAGCCGCCGAGGCATTTGCATGAGCTATGGTGTCGGGAATATCACGCGGCGCCTGGCAGGTCCCGGCGAGAAAAATACCATCGGTATTGGAGTGGAAAGGTCTGAGCTTGAGATGAGACTCCATGAAGAAACGGTGGTGGTCGCAGGTGATACCGAAAATCCTCGCCACCTGCTCACTATCCTTGCGCGGAGTCATGCCGGTGCTCAAGATAACAAGGTCGACCGGAAGCGTGATGGGGCGTCCCAGACCTGTCTCTTCTGCCTTGACCACCAACTGGTCGCCCTGCATAATCACCTCGGCGCCCCGCCCGTGGATAAAGAGGACCCCTTCACGCTGGACCCTCTCATAGAACTCCTCGTATCCCTTTCCAGAGGCGCGGATATCAGTGTAAAGCTCATAGACCTGAGCCCCGGTCTTTTCCTTGACCAGGTACGCCTGCTTCAAGGCGTGCATACAGCACACCCTTGAGCAGTAAGTGTTAGCATGGTAGTCCCGGCTCCCCACGCAGTGGATGATGGCAATAGACCGGGGTACTCTCCCATCAGCCAGCACAATCTTGCCACCCGTGGGACCGGTTGCTGAGCATAGACGCTCGAACTCCATACTTTCGATAATATTCGGGAAATGCCCGTAATTATACTGGGGTAATAAGGGTGCGTGAAAGAAATCATGTCCGGTAGCAATCGCGATAGCGCCGACCTCCAGGTCCACCTCTTCCTCTTTCAGAGCATGGTGTATACATTTGGGAAGGCAGACCGCTTCACACTGGTGGCATTCCGAACAGACGGCGCAGTTGAGACAGCGCTTTGCCTCAGCGACAGCCATTTCCCGGGTGAAACCCAGGGCTACCTCTTTGAAATTCCCCTGCCGGTCCTTGAGCGGGAGTTCAGGCATGATTTGCTTCGGTGCTGTCTGCGTGCCAGGCGGAATAACGACTTTGAAATCGGCTGACTTTACCGGCTCTTCGGTGCGTCCCTCTCTCAGGTCACGACCTTGCAAGTAGCGGTCAATGGACACCGCCGCCTTCTTACCGGAGGCAATAGCCTCAATCACTGACCCCGCCATAGTGACCACGTCTCCGCCGGCAAAGAGCCCCGGTACCCCTGTCGCGAGCGTGTCCGGGTCAGCGGCAATGGTGTTTCTTTCGGTTATGGTCAGTCCCTGCACGCCGGAAACTACCCCCAGCTCCGGTGCCTGACCGGTGGCGAAGATAACGGTATCTGCGGGGAGCACATGCGCTGACGCCGGGACAGTCTCCAGTTTCAGATGTCCCTCCTCGTCAAACATAATCCGGAGCACGTTCAGGCAGTCAGCGCCAGCGACCCGGTTGTCATAGCCCAGGAGCCCGGCAAGGGTGCGAGACGGATGGATAACGATGCCCTCCTCCTCACCCTGTTTAATCTCTGAGGGGTCGGCAGGCATTGTCTCACGGGACTCCGGACAGGCAATACGCACCTCTTGAGCGCCTAATCTCACGGCACTCCGCGCACAGTCGAGGGCAACATTCCCGCCGCCGAACACCAGCACCCTCTGTCCCAGCTTCACCCTCTTCCCCATTTTGATGTCGCGGAGGAAAGAAAGACCTGCCAGTGTGCCCTCGAGTTCAGACCCAGGGATGGGCAACCTGTGACTTTGCTGTGCACCGATGGCAATGAAGATAGCGCCAGAGCCCTGCTTGAAGAGGTCGGGAATGGTTAGCGTTTGCCCGACCGGGGTGTTTGTCTTTATTTCCACCCCTAAAGCTCTGACACGGTCGATTTCCTTTTGAAGCACCTCGCGGGGCAGCCTGTAGTCGGGGATGCCCAGCGCCAGCATGCCTCCCGCAACCGGCGCGGCTTCAAAAACGGTTACCCCGTAGCCCATTCTAACCAGGTCATACGCGGCCGCAATGCCGGTTGGACCTGAACCTATAATAGCCACCTTCTCTTTTTTCGTCCTTCGCACCGGTACGGGAGGGCCCTCGTTTGAGACGTGGTCAGCGGCGAATCGCTTGAGCGCGGCTATGGCGAGCGACTCGTCAACCTGTTTGCGCTCGCACTCGTTCTCGCAGGGGCGAAGGCACACTCTTCCGCAGACCGATGGGAAGGGAAGCTCCTCTCTGATAAGGTCGAGGGCTTCTTTGAGCTTGCCCTGACCAATCAGGCCGATGTAGCCCTGTACTTTTACATGAGCCGGGCAGGCGAGCTTGCAGGGAGATTTTCTTTTATCGATGACGAAGGCACTGGGAACAGCCTGGGCAAAAGGACGGTAAATTGCTCTCCTCTTGCCCTGCCCCATGTCGAATTCGCTGAGCACCTCCACCGGGCAAACCCTGGCGCACTCATCGCAGCCGGTGCAGGCACCTGGCTCAACGTACCTGGGTTTCTTTTTGACCCTGACTTTGAAGTTGCCTACGTAGCCGGAGACCTTGACCACCTCGCTGTAGCTCAGAAGGGTGATGTTGGGGTGGCGCTCCACCGCGACCATCTTGGGTATCAGTATACAGGCGGAGCAGTCAAGGGTCGGGAAGGTCCTGTCAAGTTGCGCCATGCGTCCGCCGATGGATGGCTCCCGCTCTACCAGGTAGACATGATAGCCAGCATCAGCAATGCTTAGAGCCGCCTGGATGCCGGCGATGCCGCCGCCTACCACCAGCGCCTTTGGTATTACCGGTACCTGACGACCCTGTAGCGGCTCCTGCAAAGCGACACGAGCCACAGCTCCCCCAATCAGCCTTTTGGCTTTCTCCGTCGCTTGAGCGGTATCGCTGGTAATCCAGGAACATTGTTCCCGGATATTTGCCATGTCCAGGTAGTAGGGATTCAAGCCGGTGTCCGCCAGAACCCCCTGAAAGGCTATTTCGTGCATGCGCGGCGAGCAGGAAGCAACCACAACCCGGTTGAGACCCAGTTCACGGACGTCTTTCTTTATCATCTCCTGCCCGGGCGCGGAGCACAGGAACTGGAAGTGGCGTGCCACTGCCACATTATTCAGGGTAGCGGCGAAAGCCCGTACTGCCTCCACATCTACCGTAGCCGCAATGTTAATGCCGCAGTGACAAACATATACTCCTATCTTGACCCCGGTACGGTTCATTGCTGGCACCTTACCTATATCTTTTGGAGTTGTCGAAGCGCCCCACTCACGGGAACAATGTTCAAGTCCAATAGCAGGTCCTTCTCGGTAAGCCCAAAGGCTAGACCGAGCAACTGGGTCAGGAAAAGGACCGGCATGCGTATCCGAACACCCAGCTCGACCGAAATCTCGCTCTGGTAGGCATCGAGGTTCATCTGACATGTCGGGCAGACGGTTACGATACAATCCGCACTCTGGGCGGCAGCCAGTATCTCCGCCGCCAGATTGACTCCGACCGCTTTTTCTGTCGTCATCAAGACCCCGCCACAGCAGCGGGTCTTCCACAGGTAGGGGACTGGCTCAGCACCCACAGCTACAATCAGTTTATCCAGCGCTGCGGGCAGGTAGGGACCATTATATTCATCGCTGGGTCGGACTATCTGGCAACCGTAATAAGGCACTACCTTGAGACCGGTGAGTTTCCTTTCTACTCTGTTGGTGACTGCCTTTACGCCGATATCATTGGCAATGACATCCATCAAATGGCGCACCCGGCACGTTGCGGAGTAGCGCAAACCTGCTGCCGCCAGGATTTCATCCAGCTTACCCTGCAAAGCCGGCTCCTGCCGGAGGCAATGGTTTATTTTGAAGAGATTGAAGAAGCAAGAGCTACAGCCAGTTACCAGTTCACGGTTTGCCTGCTCAGCGAGGGCAAGGTTGCGAGCTGGCAGTGCCAGAGACAGCAGGTAGCTCACTGACTCAATGGCATTGGCACCACAGCAATTCCAGTCATCCAGCTCAATCAGCTCAGAGCCCAACTCCCTTACTACCGCCCTGGCTGATGTATCATATCCCCGGGCTGTGGAAAGAAGGCTACAGCCAGGCATATAGGAGTACTTCATCGCTTTCTCTCCAGCTCTTCCGCCTTGCGAAAGATGGCTTCCATCTGGTCCAACCGTTTAATATTCACTCCCGCGGCATCCAGGGACACCTTTCCTTTGCGCCATAGAGTAAGACCCAGGCGGGTATAGCTTATAGCCTGCAGGCGCTTGCTCTTGTTAAAAAAGATGGTCATAAGTTCAACGTCGTGGATTCTGCCATGGCGACGGACTGTCTCCGTAAAAGCCTCGTAGAAATGAGCGGTAGCATGGCGCTTTGCCACGCCGGTGCTCAGTGCCATCCGCTTTAAGGTGAACATGGTTTTAGTGCAGGCAATACCGCGGGGACAGCGCGATGTACAGGAGTAGCAGGCAGTGCACAGCCAGAAGCTATTACAGCTCAGGACCTCTTCTTTTAAGCCAAGCTGGATAAGCCGCCACAGTTGACGCGGGGTGTAGTCCATAGCGTGCGCAGTCGGGCATGACGCAGTACATGTTCCGCACTGGATGCAGGTCAACAGCTTTTCTCGGTCCGGCGCGACCAGGTCAGCAAAGGTAGGGTCAAGCATGTCTCGCGTGAGGTTAAAGACCTTTTCCGCCAAGTTCTCTCCTGTACCTCCAAACTCAACTTGAGTATCAGTCAAATGTGACCATCGTTCTAGGCATTGTATACCAGATTATTGTAGAAAAGCAACCCAATTATAAGAAAAAAACGCCTCATTCTCTATAATAAGATGAGAGAGGGACTTCCCATCGGGAAGTCCCTCTCTCCGGCGTGCTTTGTCGCTCGGGGATTTGCTCCCCCGCGACCAACCTATCTTATGACTATGAAGGCAGTGTCTTGAGGTCAAGGAGGATACGGTTAACACACACCTCTCTCAGTTCTCCACCCTTTCCCAGACCAACTGCAACCCAGCAGGGCATCTCGCCGCGGGCATAGACCGGACAGGCATCCCGCTTTCCCGGAGGGCAATGGAGCATTTCCCAGCAGTGTTTAGGGGCGGACTCGTCCATTTTGATGCCGGCTTTTGCCAGAAGCTTGTCGACCCCCTCTTCCTCTTCTATCCTGAGACCGGCTTTTGCCAGAAGCTTGTCTATCTCCGACACTGGCTGTTGCATGAACGCCTTCGCCGCCACTGCCTTGTCTGCGGCATCCTCCTCCTTGAGGGTGAGACCGGCAGCTGCCAGAATCTCACCAATGGTGGGGGCAGGTTCTGGTTGTGCCTTTCTTCTCATCCTGGCAAAAGTAGTCTCGTACAGTCGGCTTGCCAGACCACCGAAGGCGAAAGCCGGCGCGAGAATGATAAAGCCCACCACCGCCAATACCAGCACCGCCGGAATACCCCAGACGAGAATCACGGACAGTATCCTGAGTGCACCATATGTTTCCATTTGACACCTCCTTTCTCAATATTTTTAGAGCTTTGATGACTTCTTTCTAACCGCCCGCCTGATATTTCTTCTTTCTCTATCCGTCTTTATCATATCAAGCAACTTATATAGAAACATCAGTGATTAAACCCATTTTTGGTCAGCATTTATGCCTATTGATGTAGTTCATTACTACCTGTAGATGAAGAAATACCTCATGCCGATTTGCCATCGGCACCACGAAAGATGAAAATTCCTCTACCTCGATGGGAGAGGGTAGAGCTTGCCCCGTACTTGATACGGGGGTGAGACTTTGTTCTACTATTTACACCCCCTCACTCTAACTCTCTCCCACGGTGGGGAGAGAAGACATTATTTTCGTAGGAATTTCACCCTATTTTGTTATTGAAGCATCGCCCTGACAGCGCTATAATTCAATTGAATGTGAGGAAACCATGGACAAAATAAGGATTGTTGTCGCTGATGACCACGCTGTGGTAAGGCAGGGCATCTGCTACCTGCTGGGGAGGGAGCCGGACCTGGAGGTGGTAGGGGAGGCCGGAGATGGGGAGACAGCGATAAAAATCATTGACCAATTGCGACCGGACGTAGCTATAGTCGACATAGCCATGCCCAAGCTCAACGGCATCGAGGTCACCAGACAGGTCAAACCCCGTTGCCCGTCCATGGCGGTATTAATCCTCACTGCCTATGATGATGACGAGTATATCGCCGCGCTTCTGGAAGCGGGAGCCGCCGGCTATTTGCTCAAGGGCGCTGACAGTCGCCAGGTAGTCGAAGCAGTAAGAGCCGTGCACGCAGGTGAGTCAGTTCTGGACCCCGCCATAGCGCGTAAGGTTTTCAGCGGCTTCATATCATCTTCGACCAGGGTAGGCGCAGAGATGCCGGTAGAGGAACTCAGCGAACGGGAGATGGAAGTGTTGAAGCTGGCGGCACGGGGCAGGAGCAATAAGGACATCGCCAGCGAACTATCCCTGAGTATGCGGACGGTCCAGAGTCACATGGCAAGCATCTTTGATAAGCTTGGCGTGGGCTCCCGGACAGAGGCTGTATTCCAGGCTGTAAAACTGGGATGGCTATCCTTTGAGGAGCTAGCCTAGGGGGAAAAGGGTATTACAACAATGTAGCCTGGACGCAAACGAGGAAAGTCATTTGAAAACCAGAACGTGGCGTAGCCTTCACATATGGTTGGTAGCGGTTATGTTGTCACTCCTGGTGGCAATTCACTACCACGCCTTCGTGTTTGCCGATGTGCGGCTACTAAGTCAGGTAAGCTCTATTTTAAGCTCTACCCCGATTGGAGATTCGCTGGAGCGCGCCCTTTTCCTGATACCTATAATCTGCGGAGCAGTAATGTTTGGCGTTGGAGGAGGAACGAGCGTCCTGGCCTTAGCCTCTGCCGCAATGCTCCCTCGAGTCTTCCTTGACTCAGCGGCACCCTGGCAGGCACTGTTCGAAACCGGTGGAATCATTCTTATCGGTGCCCTGGCAGTCTCACTGTGTGACGCATTACGAAGGGGAAGGCAGCGGCTTGCTGAGTTGGAGAAGACCCAGAGTACGCTCAACTCACAGGTCAAAAGACTGAGCATGCTTCACATTATCTGGGGCATACTCAGCCAATCTCTGGAACTGGGCCAGGTGTTGAATGCCGCTCGCAACGGAGTGACGCAAATAATGGGGGTTGACGCAATGTGGCTCCACCTCTGGGATAGGGAGAAAGGGGCGTTAAAACTGGCCGCTTCCAGCGGTCTGTCTGAAGCGGTGGTACGCAGGCTATGCGAGGGACTGGACGGCACGGTGGCGCAATCGAAGCGTCCCATTGCCATCGAGAGCGTGTCTGCTACGCCCGTATTCAAGAGGTTGCTGGAGCAGAGCGGTCTGCAAAGCGTGCTGAGCGTCCCTCTGGTAGCCAAGGGCGATATATTGGGAACCCTGGGGATAGGCAGCCGTTTGGTATACCACTACACCGCGGATGAGGTGAACCTGGTCAGCGCCATCGGGCTTCAAATCAGCATGGCTATTGACAACGCTCGCCTCTACGAAAGAGAACGCCTTGTGGCTGAGGCACTGCGGGTTTCCGAGAGAAACTACCGGGAATTGTTCGAAAATGCCAGTGACGCTATCTGGGTACATGACCTTAATGGCACGGTCACGGCTGTCAACAGTGCCTTTGAGCAGCTCAGTGGATATGGGCGAAATGCCCTGATTGGCGCCAATGTGACCACCCTATTGCCGTCCCACTGTCAATCCAGGGCTGATAAGGAGGCACATGATAAGGTGCTGAAAGGAGACCCCTCTGAGCCGTATGAGCAGGAGTTGGTCAAGAAAGACGGGAGCGTGGTCACTGTCCAGCTCGGGACCAGCCTGATAAGCAAAGACGGACAGCCCTGCGCCTTCCAGCATATCGCCCGGGATGTTACGGAAGCAAAGATAATTCAGGATAACCTGAGATTCTACGTGCGACAGGTGAGTCAGGCTCAGGAAGCAGAGCGCAAGCGTATCGCGCGCGAGTTACATGACGGACCCGTGCAGGCGCTGGTCGCCGTCTCACTAAACCTGGACGGGCTGGTGTCAGGCAGCCCGCCGGTCTCCGCCAGGGATATTCAAGAGCAGGTGAGAGGCATACTTCAGGAAGTACGGCGCTTTGGCCAGCAGCTACGTCCCTCCATACTGGATGACCTGGGGCTATTGCCGGCATTAAAATGGCTTGCTTCAGACCTGACCAGGAGCTACGGCGTAGATACGAATGTTGAGGTGATTGGAAAACCGCGCCAGCTTCCATCAGAGACAGAGTTGATGCTGTTCCGCATCGTTCAGGAGGCATTGACCAATGTGCGGAAGCACTCCGGGGCTAATAGCGCCTGCGTTAGAGTAGAATTCACCAATCACAATACCAGGATAGTGGTCAATGACAATGGCAAAGGATTTGAACTGCCCGCCAGGGTAGGGGATTTGGCTAGAATCGGGAAGCTCGGTTTAGCTGGTATGCACGAGCGAGTCCAGCTTCTCGGAGGAACACTGAATATTCACAGCGAAGCGGGCAAGGGGACTTCCGTAACTGTCGAGATACCGCAGTAAGGAAGCATCCGCGAAACGACCAAAGTCCCCCTCTCATTTAGCCCTGGCGCGCCGGGGCTCTCACTCAGACCGGCTGGCTACCCCCACCTGTTCCTTAGTCGCTGTCTGCAGGGTCTGCTCGCCTTCATGCTCGCGGTGTTCCCGCAGAACAGGCATCCGGTTCACAATCCATCGGTATACCAGAACCTCGATGGCAACGATGGCGATTACGATGAGAAACTCCTTCCAGTTGAAAAGTTCGCGGTGCGGCAGGTTCCAGTTAAGCACAATGAGTGACACGTTGAGCCGGTTGATGACGACCCCGATAATGGTGAATATAGCTGTGAACTGTACAAGACCCACTTTTCTTTTTCTGCTTCCGTAAACGAACAGGAAGCATGGGAGGAGGACGAATATCACAACTTCGACCAGATACCAGTAGCCAAGAGGTGAATTCAGGAGGTTCCAGTGATTTCCATGAGCGAGAGCGAGTACTTTCAGGGCGAAGTAGGTGATAAGCACGAAAGAAGCGGCTGTTCCGAGACCCAGGGTGACATTGTCAAGGCTTGCCAGGTAGCCAGTGTCAGCCCGGTTCCTGAAGAAACGCTGTGTAAGGAAGCTAACGAAGATAACCATGCATAGCCCGGCGGCAATGGCTGAAACGAAAAACAACACCGGTAAGTACGGCGAGTACCATAGAGGATGTAGTTTCCCCGGGGTAAGAAGGAACATTGCGCCGAGGGCTGACTGGTGAAGTGTTGAAAGAATCACGCCGAAGATGGTGAGCACGATGGTCAATGCCACTGTAACCCTGCGGAGCGTCTTCCAGCCACCCCACTCACATATTCGCGGCGAAAACTCAATAAACTGGCAGGAAAGGTACAGGGCTACATGCCACGCCACCAGAAACAGCACCGAGGCTGTGCCAAACGAAATGAACATGGGATAGGGCAGACG
>JAUYDO010000203.1 GCA_030691835.1 Dehalococcoidia bacterium
TTTTTGATTCTACCCCCTCGAAGTCGGTCACCATGGGGATCTCGCCGCTGGTCACCATGTTGCTGGTGATTCTCAACGGGGTGGAGGTCATGGTAAATACGGCCCCGAAGTTTTCCAGTTCCGGGCGCGGGAAGGGCATCCCCATGAATTTGTCAGGTTTCCCCTCCCGCCTGATGTACCTGTCCGTCCAGATATGAGGGTGGGCAATAATCTCTATCTTTTCTTTGCCGATGCGGCGTAACATATCACACAGCCCGCCCGTATGGTCGTAGTGGCTGTGGCTGAGCACGATTTTATCAATCTTACCCAGGTCTATACCCAGAGTATCGGCATTGTAGGTGGCGGTGGTGCTTTTTCCCGTATCGAGCAGGACTGTCACCTCGTCCGTCTCAATAAGGATACTCAGCGCCCATTCGGAGAGAAAATGACCCTGGATACCGGTGTTTTCAGTGAGTGTGGTAATACGCAGCATGGCACACCTCCAGAAAATGACGGGCTATTTCATCCGGTATTTCCCATTTCAACTCGCAATCAAGCGATTATCATTCGTCATCACCGGTTCTGTTCGGTTTTTAGTTGTAGGTAATAGTCTCCCTGTCATTGCGAGGAGCACCAGCGACGAAGCAATCCTAAGTATCAGCAAGATTGCTTCACTCCGCTCGCAATGACAAGCATGGAGCAACCAAATGCAAACAGAACCGTAAAATAAGCCCGATTTCCCAGGGTCCCAGTCGCATCAGGTTCTCCCCCATGTTCCGGGCCGCCGGTGACCCGCTTTGAAGCTGATTGTAGTGCCGATACTAGAAGAGTTTGCCTCCGGCAAAGATGTCGAGCTTTAGAAAGAGTGAAAAGGCAAGCCATACAAATAACGTAAAGCCAGCGGTCATAGCCAGCGACCGCCTCATGGCAAGATGGGCATAAAACTTGAGGAAAAGGAACATAAAAACCATGGTGAACAATAAATAGCCCAGGAAGTAAAACAGAAGATAGGCCCCCACGAACCATAAAAAGATCTTAATTATCCCCATGGTGGGACTCTCTTCAATTGCTTTCCCCCCCTCCTCTTTAATAGTATCCCCTTGCTTGGCTTCCTCAAGCGCCCGGGCTAGCTCCTCTTCCTTCTCGGTCTTGAACAGCTCCCCGCCCTTGAATCCGCGGAACCTCCTGCCGAGTTTGGGAATCATTAGCTGCAGGAGGTCGACCGTAACTATGACCAGGGCTGCCCCACCCACAATCACTGGAAAGAACCTTGACATTGGGGGAAAGCTAAATGCTTCAACGACATAGTAAAGGGTAAATATAAAGAGCAAAAGGACGAAGTAGAACTCCCCCTTGCGCCAGACCTTTACCTCGGTCTTCATCTATTTCGCCTTCCTGAGCCTTGGTATCACTACCGCAAACAGTATCATCACCACAATAATTATGAATAAAATCAGACTGATGGGTCGGGTGAAGAATATTAGTGCGCCGTTGTTAGATACCTGCATGGCCAGGCTCAGGTTGAGCTCAGCTATGCCGCCCAGAATCATGCCCAGGGTGAGCGTCATCCGGGAGAAGCCCCACTTCATCATGAAGAAGGCAAAGATACCCGTGCTAAGGGTAACCAGCGAATCCCAGATGGAGCCCCGCAGGACATAGGCGCCAACCAGGCACAGGATGACGATGGTTGGCGCGATGAGATAGCCGGGCACCATGGCGATTCTCGCCAGGTACTTGGACGCAAACACCCCCATTGCGGTCACGATAATCACCGCAAAAAGGAGAGCCAGAATCAAGGCACATACGGTAGGTAGCTGCGTACTCAGCAGCCGCGGGCCCGGCTGTAAACCGTGGAGAGTAAAAGCGCCCAGGAGCACCGCCATTTCAGCGCTTCCTGGGATTCCAAAAGCCACGGTAGGCAGTAACGCGCCACCATCCTTAGCGCAAATTGCCCCTTCCGAGGCTACTACCCCCTGCACTACGCCGGTCCCGTACTTGGCCTTTGGCGAGGTAGCTGCCCCGGCCAGCCAGGCAAGCATTCCGGCTACGGTCCCACCTACCCCGGGCACGATGCCGATAATGGTGCCGATGATAGAGCTCTGGATGAGTATGCGCGGGCTACGCAGTGGGGCCAGTATGCCCTCGACCACGTGTGAAAACTTCTGTTCGGTCTTGACCTCGGCCACGGACTGATAGCCGCCCATGCCCAGTTTGAACGCCTCGGAGACGGCAAACAGGCCCATTATGGCTGCAGCGTAGTATACCCCATCAAGGAGATAGGTGGTGCCGAAGGTAAAGCGGGGAGTGCCGGTCACCGGGCTAAGCCCCACCAGTGCCAGCATTATGCCCATGGCACCGGCAAACAGGCTGCGGAATACGTTACCGGTGGTGAGAAAAGCGATGGTGGAGATACCCAGCAAAGCCAGCATAAAGAGCTCGGCCGGCCCGAAGCTTAGCAGTACCGACATTACTACCGGTATGAGGACAACCAGGACAACCAGCCCGAACAGGGAACCCAGCACTGACGATGAGGCTGATGCCCCCAGGGCTACCCCGGCTCTGCCCTTTATCGTCATGGGGTAGCCGTCCAGAAGAGTGGATATGTTAGGTGCATTACCGGGAACATTAAGAAGAATAGCAGTGATGGAGCCTCCATAGGAAACAGCTCCCATGGCGGCCCCCATCATAATCATGGCCGAGGTTGGGTCCATGCCCCACGAGAATGGTATCAGCAGGGAAAGCGCCACAATCCCGCCAATACCGGGCAGGATACCCACCACGAGTCCGACGACGGCACCAAGAATCAGGTAGACCGGGTTCAGGCCACTGAAAAGGTTACCCAGCGCCGGACCCATAGCGAGGATAACATCAATCATTAAGCTCTCGCTCTATCTCTATTTTCAGACCAGGAATTGCGGACTTTTACTTTTTCGCCATCGCTGCCTGAAGGACAGGCCTGACTTTGGCAAAATCGGCAATAATCTGCTTGATGTTCTTCTCAGTATCAACACCATTAGCAGAAAGAATCATCGGCTGACCAATCTTATCTCCCCAGGCCTTCAACTCTGGTTCGCCTATCGCTTTCCAGAAGACATCACGCAGCAGGTTCAAAAGCTCCGCAGACATGCCCGGCGGCCCGGCTACCACGCGGGTAGTAATCAGTCCGGTGAGTTGGGGATAGCCAGCCTCCTTGGCTGACGGAACATCAGAGAAAACCTTGTCCCGCTCGTTGCTGCACAGCAGAAGGGGAATGTGTTCACCCGGGATAATGCGGGCTGAATCCACCAGGGCGGTATCTACATCGCCGCGCATTATGGCCACCATTATTTCCTGCACTCCCGGGTAGCCGGTAACTATCTTGTATTTCACGCCCAGGGCCTCAGCCGTCTGTAAGGCATAAATCCAGACGCTGGCCCCGACGCCGGTAGTGCCGAATTTAATCTCGCTGCCCGATTTTGCCATATCCTGGACGGTCTTGTAGGGGCTGTTCTTACTGACCACCAGGAACTGCGCGTAGCCATTCATGGTGGCGATGTAGCTGAACTTAGTCAGGTCGTACTGTACCGGGTTTACCAGGTCAGCAGAGACAAGCCCAGCGGGATTGATGGTTCCAATCAGATAACCGTCCGGGGCCGCGGCATATACCTTGGTCGTGCCGACCACGCCGCCGGCGCCTTCCACGTTCTCAATAACGACATCAACCTTCTGCGGCAGATATTTCTGGACATAGGGGACCAGCTGTCTTGATATAACATCGAAGCCGCCACCCGGGGAGTATGGAATCATCCAGTGTATTGCTTTCGTCGGGTAGTCTAGCTTCGGCGCTGGTGGCGGGGCCGGTGCGGGTGCTGGCGCAGGTGCAGGTGCTGGTGCTGGTTTGGGCGCTGGCGCGGGTGCTGGCGCCGGTTGGGCGCAGCTTGTTGCCAGGAGCGCCATCGCCATTACTAGCGTCACGGCAAT
>JAUYDO010000028.1 GCA_030691835.1 Dehalococcoidia bacterium
TATTGTCTTACAAATGCCTTTACAGTCTCTGTCATTCCGGACTTGATCCGGAATCCATGTTGCCCTCTGGATTCCAGCCTGCGCTGGAATGACAGCAACACCCTTTCATACGTCAAGATATATACGAGACACTAGACTAGCTAAAAAACACCAAATTGTAATAAAGGGGTAGATTGTAGAAGAATTATTTCAATCTTATAGAAAAGCCCCGACTCAAAGTCAATATGTGAATAAACTTTCAGGAATAATAACTGAAAAGGAATTGAAATCTATACCCAAAGAAATTCCAAAGCCAGCCAAAAGAAAAAAATAAAATGATTCTTGGTTTTTAAAGAGCTGTCGCCTGAAAATACGGCAGTTATCCCTTCTCCCTTTGAGGGGAGAAGGTTAGGATGAGGGTGAATACCCTCACTTAATTCTCTCTTTCAAGGGGCAAGTATCATAAGAATAAGCCATTTTACGCTGCACCACCCGCGAAGCAAAAATATACCCACGATATGTCATTCCCGCGCAGGCGGGAATCCACCCCTTCATTCCACCGGTAGACCCCTGCCTTCGCAGGGGTGACAAGTGGCTTGAATGCTATTTTCTACGTAATGAAATAATATATTTGGTAAATTATGCTTTTCCAGCCGGGCAGCGTAAAATAAGACCAGGAGTATCAGAAAGTGAAGATACTGGGACGCATCGCCGGCTGGATATTCATAATCGCCATGCCCGCCCTGCTCATATCAGCGAGCATCGGCGGGGCGTTCAACAGCCAGTGGCTCTACGAGTACGGCTTTCAGAAGTACGGTGTCAGCCAGACAACCGGACTCGCGCCTGCGGAGCTGTCAAAGGCGGCTAAAGCGCTCATCAGCTACTTCAACTCCGGCTACGAGTATATCAGCGTCACCGTGACAAAGGACGGCAAGCCTTTTGAGCTATTCACCCGCGAGGAGTCCATCCACTTCAAGGACGTCAAGGGTCTGGTATGGCTGGACTACACCGTTCTCCTTATCTCTTTCCTGTACGCCCTCGGCTACGCGCTGGCGTGCGTCTTCTGTCATAGACCGGCGCACCGGCGCAGACTGGCGAAGGGGGTGATGGGCGGCAGTACCCTCACCCTCGGGCTGATGCTGGCTCTGGGCATCGGTTTCGCTGTCGGCTTCGAGCAGTTGTTCCTTCAGTTCCACTTCCTCGCCTTCACCAACCAGTTCTGGTCGGCTCCGGGCTACATGCTCAAGCTCTTCCCCGGCGGCTTCTGGTTTGACGCGACGGTCTTTTGCGTCTCCGCCGCCATCGGGCTGGCAGTGGTCCCGGGCTTAGCCGCCTTCTTTTACCTCAGACTCTCAAAAGAGCGCTAACCCTTGCACCTTTCCTCCGTTATAAAATAGGCGAAGCGCTTTTCTCTCAGATGATTTAATCCGGGCGATACGCTATAATAATGCTAGAAAGCTATGAAAAGTTTTTTTCGTGAAGTCGTAGTCACCTTCGCCATCGCCGTCGCGGTGTTCTTCCTGCTCCAGACCACCATCCAGAGCTCGGTGGTGGTGGGCAGTAGCATGGAGCCTTCGTTCCAGGACGGACAGCGACTCATCGTCAATAAGGCGGCTTACCGTTTCGGTGAGCCGTCACGGGGCGACATAATCATATTTCACCCTCCGAACGAGTTCGGCAGGGACTATATCAAGCGGGTCATCGGTCTCCCCGGCGACACCATCGAGATAAAGAGGGGGACGGTATCGGTCAACGGCATCGCCATGAAGGAGCCTTACATCAAGGCGTCTCCGTACTACGATATTCCGCTGTACCGGGTCAAGGAGGACAGCTACTTCGTTCTGGGCGATAACCGCAACAACAGCAACGACTCCCACAACGGGTGGACGGTGCCGCGCCAGAACGTAATCGGCAAAGCCTTGCTCTCCATCTGGCCCCCCGACGAGTGGAGCCTGGCACCCAACTACCCCCTCCAGGAACAGGTCGGCTCAAGGTAAATTCATGACGGCACAAGAGCTCTTCGAGAAGTCCGGCGCTGTGCTCAAGGGACATTTCCTGCTTACCTCCGGACTGCACTCCCCGGTTTACTGGGAGAAGTTCCGCGTCCTGCAGTACCCCGGCTACACCGAACAGCTCTGCAAGATGATAGCCGACCACTTCAGGGACCAGAACATCCAGGTGGTCGCCGGTCCGACCACGGGCGGCATCATCCTGTCTTTCGAGGTCGCCCGCCAGCTCGGCGTGCGCGGCATCTTCGCCGAGAAGGAAGGCGAGGAACGGGAATTCCGCCGCGGCTTCTCCATCAGCCCCGGCGAGCGGGTGCTCATCGTGGACGACATCCTGACCACCGGCGGCTCCGTGCGGCAGGTGGTCTCAGCCGTAGCCAGGCACAAAGGCTCACTGGTCGGAATCGGGGTACTGGTCGACCGCTCGGAGCCCGCCTTAGGCGGGCTCGACTTCGGCGTTCCCCTGTTCAGCTGTCTCCGCTCGGAGACCATCACCTACAAGCCCGGTGAATGCCCGCTTTGCGTGGCTCGTGTCCCGCTGGTCAAGCCCGGCGGCGGCTAGGTCCTGCGGAACTCCCTCTCAAGCTGTCCCGAGCTCAGGTGTATAAGGGTCGGTCTGCCGTGCGGACAGGTGTGCGGTAGCTCGGACTGGCTCAACTGCTCAATCAGCTCACGCATCTCCGTATCGCTCAGCACCTTACCCGCCCGCACCGCGCCGTGACACGCCATCGATATCGCCATCTTTCCCTGCCAGTCGCCCCCGGACAGCGAGTCCAGCGTCTCCCTCAGCATCGCCTGCCAGTCACCGTCGTAGAGCAGTGCCGGCACGGCGCGCACCAGATAGGTGCGACTGCCGAAAGGCTCGAGGTCGAAGCCATACCGGGACAAATCGGCGAAGTGCGACTTCAGCACGACGTCCTGTCGCGGCTCGACCTCCAGTGTCACCGGCTCGAGCAGTCCCTGTACCTCGAGCCGCTGTGCCGCCCTCTGCGCCCTGAGCTTGTCGAACAGGATGCGCTCGTGCGCCGCGTGCTGGTCGATGAGGTACAGTCCGTCCGGTCCCTCCGCTACTATATAACTCCCAGCCATCTGTCCCAGCACCCTCAATAGCGGCAGGGCTTGCCGGGGGGTGGTCGCCGGCTTCGACTCGAACAGGGACATTATCTCTTCCGGCGAGGGCGTCCCTCGCGGTTTCGTCACCGGCGCCGCCGGCGCGAAGCGGGTCGCCACCTCCTCGATTCTCGGTACCGGCGTCAGCCTGGTCAGAGCCTGCCTTACCGCCTTCTGCACCGCGCCGAAGACGGCGTGCTCGTTGCGGAACTTTATCTCCGTCTTCGCCGGGTGTATATTGACATCGGTCTCCTGCGGCGGCAGGAAGATATTGATGACGGCGACCGGGTGCTTGCCCTCGGTGAGGAAGCCCTGGTAAGCCTCCTCCACCGCCCAGGCGAGCATGCGACTGCTCACCCAGCGCCGGTTGACGAAGAAGGTTAGTCCGTCACGGTTGGAGCGGCTCACCTTAGGTGACCCGGCGAGCCCGCTCACCCGGACCCCAGAGTCCGATTTGCTTTCCCATTTATCATCGCGTCCGCCGACCTCGAGCATATTCTGTGCCACCTCGATGCCGTAGACCTCAATCACGCTGTCTATGAGGTTGCCACTGCCCGTTGTGCGCAGGCTCACCCTGCCGTCCATAGCCAGTGTGAACCTCACCTCCGGGCGGGCGAGGGAGTAGCGGCTGACCACATCGGCGATACGACTGCTCTCGGTAGACCCGGACTTGAGGAACTTCAGTCGGGCGGGCACCCTGCGAAAAAGGTCGCGGACGGTGACCGCCGTGCCCTGGGGACAGCCACCTGGCTCTTTCTTCACCACGACGCCGTCCTCAAGGAGGATGGAGGTGCCTGCCGGTTCTGCGGCGGCGCGGGTGACCATCTCCATCCGGGCGACGGCGGCGATGCTGGGCAGCGCCTCCCCGCGGAAGCCCAGAGTGGCGATGCTCTCGAGGTCCTGCGTGCTCGATATCTTGCTGGTAGCGTGGCGCTGGAAGGCTAGCTCGACCTCCGGGGCGGAAATCCCGAAGCCGTTGTCCATGACCCTGATAAAGCTAACGCCACCGCCCCGCACCTCGACCGAAATCTGGGTGGCGCCGGCGTCCAGCGAGTTCTCCACCAGCTCCTTCACCACGGAGGCTGGGCGCTCCACCACCTCTCCGGCGGCTATCTGCGCCACCACCCTGGGGTCAAGCACTCTGATAGGCATGTTACTTCGAATTATACACGTAACCGTGTAAGCTGTCAAGGCATTCCTCCACATCGGCAAGGAAAAACAGAATAAAATAAAAGTAGGACAGTCTAGTTAAGCTGTACTGCCTGATTTTGAGGAGGACGATGATGAAGTCGAAAATGACTATCAGCCGGATATTGATAGCCGTGACGGTGGTCTCGTTGCTGGTGGTGGCGGCGTGCGCCGCACCTCCGCCCACCCCAGCGCCCACTCCGACACCAGCACCTGCGCCGGCACCCGCTCCAAAACCGACACCCACGCCGACAGGCAAACCGGTGACCATCGACCTCACGGCGCGGGGCATGGCCTTCGATATGACCACCATCACCGTTCCCGCCGGTGCCGCGGTCACCATGAACTTCTCCAACAAGGATGTTGTGCCCCACGACTTCGCCCTGTACACCGATAGCACTGCCGTCACCGTTATCTACAAAAGCGATACTGTCGCCGGCTCGTCTTCGAAGACATACACCTTCAACGCTCCCACCACGCCGGGGACTTACTACTTCCGCTGTGATATCCATCCCCTGGCGATGAAGGGCAGTTTTGTCGTCACCGCAAACTGATGTTCTGCATCACGAATTGCGTAGCTCGATGGCAGTTTCGCGGGAAGCTCACTATTGACAAAACCAGTCAACCTTGATTAAAGTTATCGTTAGTCCCTGTAATTGCGAAGTATATGTAATGCATATAAACGAGATGCTCAATTTGATGATACCGAAGAAGGCTTCGGGCCTCCATTTGAGGGTGGCCAGCCCTCCGGTGTACCGCATTGATGGGGCTCTTATTGCCCAGACCGATGTGCGCCGCTTAGTGTCGAAGACCTTGTCGCCTCGTTTGAAGCCATTACCACCCCGGAGCAGAGAGCCGTCTTTATTAAAGAGCTGGAGCTGGACTTTGCCTACAGTCTTCCCGGCATAGCCCGCTTCAGGGTCAACGTGCTGAGGCAAAGAGGGACACTCGGGTTTGTCTTCCGCATTGTGCCCTTCGGTGTACCAACGATAGACGACTTAAAGTTACCCCAGATTTGCAAAAGCCTGGTACTCAAACCCAGGGGGATGGTCCTGGTCACCGGCGCTACCGGTAGCGGCAAGTCCACCACCCTGGCGGCGATGGTCAATCACCTTAACGAGACCGAGGCGCGGAACGTCATCAGCATCGAAGACCCTATCGAGTACCTGCACCGCAACCGGAAGTGCATCATCGCCCAGCGCGACCTTGGCGATGACACCAGGTCGTTCTCATCGGCGCTGGTACACGCCCTGCGCCAGGACCCCAACGTTATTGTCGTGGGCGAAATGCGAGACCTGCCCACCATTTCTACCGCCATCAGGGCGGCGGAGACGGGGCACCTGGTGATGAGCACCCTGCACACCACTGACGCACCCCAGACCATTGACCGTATAATTGACATATTTACCCCGGACCAGCAGCCTCAAATCAGGCTACAGATATCGCAGGTGATTGAGGCGGTGTTGACGCAGACCCTCCTGCCAAAGGTTGGTGGCGGCAGGATAGGCGCCTTCGAAATCATGACCGGCACCACGGCGGTCAGGAACCTCATCCGCGAGGGCAAGATTCACGAGATATACAACATAATGCAATTGAGCGCCAAAGACGGCATGCAGACCATGGACCAGGCGCTGGCTGAAGTGGTGAAAAAGGGGCTGGTCACAAAAGACGATGCCATGATGAAGAGCAGTAACCCCCAGCGACTTGAGCGACTTCTCCAGCCGGCTACCGGCCTTAAATACTAAGCGGCTTCACCGTAACTTCCTGAGAAGTGCTCCTCAGTATGCAGTACGCCTCTACTTCAATACGAGGATCGCAGGGTATTCCAATTTAATTATACATTGGGGGACTCACGTCATTTGACAATCTTCCCGTATGGAACTAACATTCCTATTGATGAAAAGATTAGCGGTTTCTATCATAGCTATATGCCTGTTAATCGCCGGGTGCGGCACTCCCAGACCCGCACAATCCGGTTTCGACCTGATATTCAGGTACGGAATTGGAGCTAAGAACGAGCTGAATACCTTCAACGGAACGTACACAAAAGATATGGTGCAGGAGCCCTCCATCACGGTGGGGTTCTCTCTATCCAGCGAAGAGACGAATGCAATCTATCAGAAGATGCAGGAAATCGGTTTCTTCAGCTATCCTGATAGATTTGTGGTCTCCGTGCCTCCGGGAGCTCCGG
>JAUYDO010000044.1 GCA_030691835.1 Dehalococcoidia bacterium
CGTCGGGACTCCTCGCAATGACATTAGTAAACGACCTCTAAGACGCTACTTGACAACCCCCTATCCGTTGATATAAAGTTTCTCTTAGAACTGGTGTTCTCATAAAATTCAAGAGGAGAACGTTGGTGACCGCGAGAGAGCTTTCTGCCCGGCAACGCTGTATCCTGGATTTTATCCAGCGCTTTCTTGTGGACAAGAACTATCCCCCGACCGTCAGAGATATAGTTGCCGGCTGTGGTATCAGTTCGACCTCCGTAGCCGTGTACAACCTGGATATCCTTGAGAAGGAAGGCTACCTTCGCCGTCACCGCGAGATATCCCGCGGCATAGAGCTGACAGACGGCTCCCTGGCACAGCGAACCGGAGTCCTGGTGCCCGTCATCGGACAGATAGCCGCAGGTAAACCGATACCGGTGCCCGCCCCTGACACCTGGGACGTGACGGCATCCGCCGAGACTATGGGGGTCCCCACCGGTTTGACCCGGGGTCGGGGGAAGGTCTATGCCTTGAGGGTAAGAGGCTCCTCAATGGTGGACGCCCTTATCAACGATGGCGATATCGTGCTCATGGAATATGTCAACACGGTGGAGAACGGGGAGACAGCTGCCGTCTGGCTCAAGAGCGAAAAGGAAGTAACCCTGAAAAGGGTCTACGTTGAGCGGAGCCGCATCCGCCTACAGCCTGCGAACAGCCAGATGTCACCGATATATACCCAGCCGGACAACGTGGAGATTCAGGGCAGGGTAATAGCCGTCATCCGGAAGCTGTAGGTGAGAAAGGCTCAATAGCTATCATGGTTTGGAAATACAGCAAATCAGGTCATTGTGAGACTACCTTCCCCTTAGTTAATGCCGCCTGTACTGCCTTAAGCGCATCGACACGTCCGTTAGCTATGTCCAGGTTGCCGGTTGTGCTACGCTCAATTATGTTTCTCACCTCATCGTTCAGCAGTCCATTGCCGCTGGTATCAGTGACGACGCCGAACAGCAGTCCCGCCACGCCGGAGACATAAGCCGCCGCCATCGAGGTGCCGCTCTTGTACCCGTAGCTATTGCCGGGTAGAGTGGAATAGATATTGACGCCCGGCGCCGCCACGTCAACCCAGTCGCCGCGGTTCGCCAGTTGACCCAGCGCATTCTCGCTATCCGTGGAAGTGACCGCCATGGTGTGAGCATAATGAGCCGGATAGACCGACATTACCCCACGAGTATTGCCCGCGGCGGCAACCAGAATCGCCCCTTTGTTCCAGGCATAGCTCACCGCCTCTTCCAGCGTCCGCTCTGGCCCGGTCAAGGTCAGGCTGATGTTGATAACCTTTGCCCCGTTGTCCACAGCCCAGATAATGCCCCTGGCAACCGCCTCCGCATCGGTGAAACCGGCGTCGTCGGCGACCTTTACGTTAAGCAGGGAGACGTTGGGCGCGACCCCAGCGATGCCGGTGCGGTTATTCGCCACAGCGCCGATGATGCCCGCTATGTGCGTACCATGCCCGTTGGCGTCATCGGAAGTCTGGCTCGAAGAGAAATTGGCGCTGGCGCCCACCCTGCCCGCCAGGTCTTCATGCTCCCGGTCAATGCCGGTATCGAGAACCGCTATCAGGACATGCCTGGGTTCAGAGATAATCTGCCAGGCATCAATAGCGTGAATGCGCTCCAGCGCCCACTGTTTATTGAAAGAGCTATCGTCCGGGAAAACTGATGCGCTGGCGGAATCCGGGTTGCCGGGTTCAGCTTCAGCCGGCTGACTGCTCACGGCGGGGTCCTCAGCCAGGGCATATTGGTTGTTTTGCTGAGCTATCGGACACGCGGTAAGCAGTAATACTGCCAGAAGTGCAAAGGTGATTTTCATGGCTCTGTTATGCATCCTGAACTCCTGTACGCATTGAATGTACAGCGCGGATGCGAAACAGAGGCTAAACAGCCAGGGGATTTTTCTTAACGTTTTCTAAAGCGGGGATAGTACTATGGTACTATTACCCGAAAGGAAAGATGAGGACAATTCATAGACAAGCGATGAGGGAGCATTTAATTACCTTGCCCGCATCAGCCCACTTGTGCTATGCTCAATTAGCGGTTGTTTCAAGAGAAGATGAGCATGGAAACTATAAGTGACTTCCACACCCATACCTCGCTGAGCGACGGCGACCTCTCTCCGATAGAGATGATAAGGCGCGCCGCGGTGAACAATTATAGCGCCATCGCCCTTACCGACCACGCCGCCACCGGCGAGATGAAGCGCATTATACTAGAAATCATTGAAGTATGCGCTTTAGCCCGCAAACACTGGAATATACTGGCTATTCCCGGCATAGAGCTTACCCACGTGCCTGCTAAAGCCATCGCCGAGACGGCACGAGAAGCAAAGTCGCTCGGCGCATGGCTGGTAGTTGTGCACGGTGAGACTATCGTCGAACCGGTGGAGAAGGGCACCAACCTGGCGGCGCTCCAGAGCCCGGACGTGGACATACTGGCTCACCCCGGTCTTCTAAGCCCCGATGAAGCCCGGCTTGCCGCTGAGAGGGGTATCTTCCTTGAAATCAGCGCCAGGAAGGGTCACTCCCTGACCAACGGTCATGTCGCCGCGCTGGCACAGAAGGTTGACGCCATGCTCTTGCTTGACTCCGACGCCCACAGCGTCGGTGACCTGCTCACCGCACCCTTCGCCGAGGCGGTATTGCGGGGCAGCGGGCTTGATGAAGAAGCCTGCCGCCGGGTCATGACCGCCAACGCCGAAGCGCTGGTCAAAAAGGTGCTGTCAAGGCAGAAGGTTTAACTGCAAACTTTTTACCGCCTCAAATTGAGTTATTACCCGGACTCGTGAAAACCTTCTTCGGTTCCCACAAGCCGCTCTCGGGATTGAAACTCAGAACACCCAGAAAACAGCCATCGGCGGTATAGGCACGGCAACGTTTCTCACCCGGCTTACCTTCAAAGTTCAGGGATACCGAAGCGCCGTATCTGATATCCCGTGCCGTTTCCTCTCCGACCACCACCGCAGGGATTGCCGTGAGCACGTAATCTATAGGAAAAGCGAAGTCCGTCCAGTAGCCGTATCTAAAGGCGTCCTCAAGCTCAGGCAAGGTGAGCGCTTCCCTGATGTCAAAAGGACCGTATCTCAGCCGCACCAGGCTCTTCAGCATGGCGCCGCAACCCAGCGCCTGCCCCAGGTCGTTAGCCAGGGAGCGGATATAGGTGCCCTTCCCGCAGACCACGTCTACTGTGGCTACCGGTGATTGCCAGTCTATCAGCTCGATGCTGTATATTCTGGCCGTCCGGGTTTTCCTCTCAACGGTAATGCCGGCGCGCGCCAGGCGGTAAAGCGGTTTGCCGTTACGCTTCACAGCGCTGTACATCGGGGGTGTCTGCTGTATCTCGCCCTGAAAACGGGCGAGTGTTGAGAGCACGCCCTCCCGCTTTATACCTTTGGGGTCTTTTCGATCGAGGACCTTGCCCCAGGCGTCGTACGTATCAGTGGTGATACCGAACTCAATCTCAGCGCGGTAGGTCTTGCTGGCGTCGTACAGGAACTCGGTGACCCGTGTTCCCTGCCCGAGACAGATGGGAAGGACTCCTGTAGCCATGGGGTCCAGGGTGCCGGCGTGCCCGACACGGCGCTCGCCGCTGAGGCGCTTCACCAGGGCGACCATGTCGAAGGAGGTCTTGCCCTGGGGCTTGTTTACGTTTAGAATGCCGTCCACGACTACTATTTTTTGTCGGGTTTGCCCTCTGTGCTAACGCGGTCTATCAGCTCCGCGATGCGGGCTCCCCGCTCTATAGATTCATCCCAGGAGAAGCTCAGTTCGGGGATGCGCCTCAGACGCAGATGCCTTCCCATTTCATTACGGATGAAACCGGAGGCGCTGGTAAGGGCGTTCAAAATCCCCTGCCGCTCCTCGGGGCTACAGATACAGCTTACGAATACTCTGGCCTGCCGGAGGTCAGGAGAGGTTACCACGTCCGTGACAGCGACCATACTGCTGAGTCGGGGGTCTTTAAGCTGTCGCTGAATAAGCTCGCTGATTTCCTCGCGGATAAGGTGGTTTACCCGCTCGATACGATGTGTCATGACTGGCTGGACTTCTCCTTTCGGAAGAACTCCAGGATATCGCCCTCCTGGAAGTCATGGAAGTCCTTGAGGCCCATGCCGCACTCAAAGCCAGCCGCTACTTCCTTTACGTCCTCCTTGAAGCGCCGCAGACTGCCCACCGTGGACTCAGCGACCACCTTATTCTTGCGCAGTACCCTGACCTGCGCGTTGCGCTTTACGGTTCCTTCCGTGACATAAGAACCAGCCACCTTGGCAGCCTTGGCGGCGGGGAAGACGACTCTGATTTCAGCCCGTCCTTCAACCACCTCAACCACGACAGGCTCGAGAAGACCCTGTAGGGCTTTCTGCACATCGTCAACTATGGTGTAGATAATGTCATAGTTGCGAATATCTATGCCCTTAGTATCCGCCAGCATCCTGGCTCCCGGCTCAACACCGGCGTTAAAGCCGATTATCAGCGCATTTGAGGCTATTGACAGCATGACATCGTTCTCATTGATGTTGCCGGTGGAGGCATGAATTATACTGACCTTGACTACCTCCGTGCTCAAGCGCTCCAGAGAGGTCCTTATCGGCTCGATACTGCCCTGGACATCCGTTTTCAGGATGATATTAAGCTCTTTGACCTGACCTGTCTTTATCTGGTCATAGAAGGTGTCCAGCCTGAGCGCCTTCGCCTGTTTAGTTTGAGCCTGTCGCTTCTGAATCAGCACCCGCGCCCGGGCTTCATCAGCCACGCCCGTCAGTATATCGCCAACACCGGGCACCTCGCTCAAGCCCAGGACTTCCACCGGGGTAGCCGGGTCGGCTTTCTTTACCTGCTTGCCTAGGTCGTTGAACATTGCTTTGACCCTGCCCCAGGTAGTGCCCACGACCATGGTATCGCCCAGTTTCAGCGTCCCGTTCTGAATGAGCACCGTAGCCAGCGGACCCTTGAACTTGTCCAGCTGGGCTTCTATTACCACGCCGACCGCCGGCTGAAGCGGGTTACCCTTAAGCTCCTCCATCTCGGCAACCAGCAGGATGTTCTCGAGAAGCTCTGAGATGCCCCTCTTCTCCTTCGCCGAAACCGGCAAGGAGATAACGTCACCACCCCACTCCTCTACAAGCAGTTCAGCCTCAGCCAGTTGCTGTTTAACCAGGTCGGGATTTGCTTCAGGCTTATCTATCTTGTTGATAGCGACGATTATGGGGACGCCCGCCGCCTTGGCATGGGCAATAGCTTCGAGGGTCTGTGGCTGAACACCGTCATCAGCGGCAACCACCAGCACGGCGATATCGGTGATCTGCGCCCCGCGGGCGCGCATGGCGGTGAAGGCTTCATGACCGGGAGTATCCAGGAAGGTTATCTTTTTGCCATTCACCTCCACCTGGTAAGCGCCGATGTGCTGAGTGATACCCCCAGCCTCCGTGTCGACCACGTTGCTCTGCCTGATGGCGTCCAGCAGTTTGGTCTTTCCGTGGTCAACGTGTCCCATGATGGTGACCACGGGCGGTCGAGGTTGAAGACCGCCGCGCTTCTCTTCCTTTTTAATCTGCCTCTTGATTTCCCTGGCGGTGCCCAGGCCCTTGGTGATTTTGGGCTTTGGTTTCGGGGTATAGCCGAAGCTCTTGGCTATTGCGGCGGCAAGCTTATAATCAATAACCTGGTTGATATTAGCCATAATGCCACTGCGCATCAACTGCTTGATTGCCTCAATGGGGGTAATGCGCAGTAGCTCGGCAAGCTGTTTCACGCTCAGCGAGGCGGGAATCTCTACAGTCGGCGCCTTTGGCGCCGTGGAACGCTCACTGATATTGACGTCACCTGTTTTGCCAGCGTCAGCCACTAACTTGCTCCTTCTTTATCAAGCTCCCTGGCATAAGTCATAAGCTGGTCACGGTTTCCCTGCTTTATGCTGGTGCGCAGTGCCCGTTCAAGTCGCTCGTTCTTAAATGCGGTCTCCCAGCACACAAGCCCCTTACACAGATAGGCTCCGCGTCCCGGTTTCTTGCCGGTAATATCAATTTCCACGCCCGCTGGGGTACAAACCAGGCGCACCAGCTCGCGCTTGGTGGTCTTTTTCCGGCATATTACGCATGTCCGTTCAGGGATATGTCTGGTGACCTCTTGTCTATTCTTCATCCGGTACTGCGGTCTCTGCGTGTGGCCTTCCCCAGCTTGGGAACGCCCCCGCCCTTCTCCTTGGCACGCAATATCTTCTTCTTTTTCTTCCTCGACTCCACGGCAGGTCTGCGTGGTCTTGTGCCAAAGATGTCCTCGGCAAAGCGTATCTTCGGTTTGCCGCTTAGCTCCGACGGTGGCTCAAGCCTCTGCGGTATGAAGGTACTGCTGAGGACGGTTGCGGGCTCCTCTTCAGCTTCCTCCTCTTCTGCGGCTCCGACCTCCGGCTCCTCCACCGCTTCGACGAGGGCTTCTTCGGTAATAGCTTCAGCCTCTTCTTCGACAAGCTCTTCCGCTATCTTTGGCGGAGCCTCACCCGGGACTGCCTTAGCCCTGGCAAGAGCCGCCTCAGCGACCGGCGCCTCGGGCTTTCCGAGGATGGCTTCCTCTTCCGCCTTCCTGGCTTCCGCCGCCGCTTTCTCAGTCTCAGCCATCGTGGAGCTTCTTATATCAATGCGCCAGCCTGTCAGCTTGGCGGCGAGCCGGGCGTTCTGCCCGTCTTTGCCTATAGCCAGTGAGAGATGCCTGTCCGGCACGACAACATTGGCGATATCGTTTCTCAGCTTGACATTCAGGACCTGAGCCGGGCTGAGGGCGCTGGCGATAAATGCCGCCGGGTCAGCGTTCCAGGCGACAACGTCTATGCGCTCACCGTTAAGCTCATTCACAATGTTCTGTATCCTGATGCCCCGGAGTCCCACGCAACAACCGACCGGGTCGATGCCTTCCTGCCTGGTGGCTACCGCCACCTTACTGCGGAATCCAGCCTCACGGGCTACCGATTTTATTTCCACGATGCCGTTAAAGACCTCGGGTACTTCAAGCTCAAAGAGTCTGCGCAGTAAATTGGGATGGGTGCGGGATACGGAGACCTTTGGTCCCTTGCTGGTGCGCGCCACCTCAAGGACATACACCTTCAACCTCTGACCCACCCGGTAGCGCTCGCTGCAGGATTGCTCGGTAGCTGGCAATACCGCCTCAGTCCTGCCCAGGTTTACAAAGACCTGCTTCGCCTCTACGCGCTGTACCACGCCGGCGATTATATCGTTTTCCTTGGCGGCATACTCTTCAAATATGGCGCTGTGCTCCGCCTCATGGAGTCTCTGAAGAATAACCTGTTTCGCCGTCTGCGCGGCGATGCGCCCGGCGTTGCCCGGCGTGGCTTCTACCATGACGGTGTCACCGAGCTTTGCCTCTTTATTTAGCTTATGGGCTTCGGCGAGCGTAACTTCTTTGCGTGGGTCGGTGACGAGTTCGACCACCGCCTTCTCCGCCCAGACCTCGACCCTACCGGTAGTGGGGCTTATCTTGACGGCGATGTTCTGGTTGGGAGCGAAGTTCTCCTTGCGGTAGGCTGATACCAGTGCCGCCTCTACCGCGCCGAGAACGACCTCTTTAGGAAGGTTCTTCTCTGCCGAGAGTTGGGTGATGGCGAGCAGGAAATCGCTTTTCATCAGTCCGGAACCTCCAGCTCCTTATTTCCTTAAAAAAGGAAAGTGGGTTTTTCCCACTTTCACCAAGCAAAGTATAACACACACGACTTTAAATTTCAAACAAAATGGCGCCGTCCCCCATCCGAAGTGTACCACTACTACAGAAAGCATCCCATTCATGGTATACTGTTAAACATGCTAAAGGGGGTTGATACCCTTTTCGGGCTATCCTGAAATACACGGACCGGCTAGTCTAGTGTCTCGTATATATCTTGACGTATGAAAGGGTGTTGCTGTCATTCCAGCGCAGGCTGGAATCCAGAGGGCAACATGGATTCCGGATCAAGTCCGGAATGACAGAGACTGTAAAGGCATTTGTAAGACAATA
>JAUYDO010000061.1 GCA_030691835.1 Dehalococcoidia bacterium
TAATTGATGATATTAATAAGTTGAAGTCTGCGAATCAGACTAACAGAGCTGTGTTGTTTGTTGTCTTTCCAATCACAATTGATAATAAGAAATGGGAAGCTCAGCTTCAGCGCATTTCTGGTTTATTGAAACATATAAAACGGGACAGTTTCAAATTTCTAGGTAAAATCCCAGGAGTTCTTTATTTCGGCTTGGTATAATTTACCTATAAAATACAATGATGAGAGGTCATATTATGATACTACGAGGACAGGTTCATAAGTTTGGCGCTAACGTGGATACGGACGTGATTATTCCCGCCCGCTATCTCAACGTCTCTGAGCCGGCGGAGCTGGCAAAGCACTGCATGGAGGATATCGACCCGCAGTTCATCAAAGCCATGAAAAAGGGCGATATCATCGTGGCTGACGCCAACTTCGGCTGTGGCTCGTCCCGCGAGCACGCGCCTCTTGCCATCAAGACGGCGGGCATCTCCTGCGTCATCGCCAGGAGCTTCGCCCGCATATTCTTCCGCAACGCCATCAATATCGGACTGCCACTGCTAGAGTGCCCCGAAGCGGTTGACGGGACTAAGAACCACGATTTCCTGGAAGTTGACCTCGCCACCGGCACGATAAAGAACCTGACCAGCGGTAAGGTCTTCACCGCCAAGCCTTATCCCGAGTTTATGGCTGAGCTTATTGGCGCAGGCGGACTTATCGAGCATACCAGGAAGAGACTGGCTAAAAGGAGCTAGCATGAAGGCTAAACTGTGTGTTTTACCGGGTGACGGGGTCGGTCCGGAAGTAATGGACGAGGGGATAAAGGTACTTGAGTCCGTGGGCAAGAAGTTCGGATACAGCTTCGATTTGCACCATGGTCTTATCGGCGGCGTAGCCATAGATGCCGAAGGCACCGCACTCTCCGCTGATACTCTGCAGATGTGCCAGAGCATGGACGCCGTCCTGCTGGCGGCGGTGGGCGGTCCCAAATGGGACGACCCCAAAGCCAGGGTGCATCCTGAAGACGGACTGCTGGCACTGAGAAAAGGGCTGGGTCTTTTCGCCAACCTGCGCCCGGTCAAGACCTTTGACATGCTGGTTGATGCCTCGAATCTGAAACCAAACGTGGTCAAAGGTGTTGACCTGGTTGTCGTGCGGGAGCTGACCGGAGGACTTTACTTCGGTCGACCCAAGCGGCAGTGGACGACAAGCCGCGGCAGGCGCGCCGTCGATACCATGTCGTACTCCGAGCAAGAGATTGAGCGCATCGCCAGGGTCGGTTTCGAGATGGCTAGAGCACGTCGCAAAAAGCTTACCTCGGTGGACAAGGCAAATGTGCTCCAGACATCCCGCCTGTGGCGAGAGGTGGTGCATGAAGTGGCTAAGGGCTACCCGGACATAGAGCTTGACGACATGCTGGTGGATGCCACCTCAATGCGGCTCATCCAGAATCCCACATATTTTGACGTTATCGTGACTGAAAATACTTTTGGCGACATCCTGACCGACGAAGCGTCGATGCTTGCCGGCTCTATGGGCATGTTGCCCTCTGCCAGCATCGCCGGAGTGCCCAAGAAAGGCGTCAAAATATTCGGCATGTATGAGCCGATTCATGGCAGTGCGCCCAGGCGCGCCGGGCTGAATATGGTCAATCCCATCGCCACCATAGTCAGCGTGGGCATGATGCTGCGGTATTCGCTGGCTCTTGACAAAGAGGCAGACGCCATTGACAGGGCGGTTGAAGCGGTCTTGAAGGACGGCTACCGTACCTACGACATAATGAGCGACGGCAAGACGAAGGTCGGCACCAAAGAGATGGGCGACCTTATTGCCAGGAAGGTGCTTGGTAAACAGTAATAGCGCAAGAGTCTTCACTATGGAGATATGGTTTTACTTTTGAGGCAGACCGTTGTACAAATTTCTGAGATTGCCATCCGCCTCAGGCGGACCTGCGGCGGGTCTCGCAATGACATGAGGATTAAAATTGGAAGTACAACTCTATGACACTACACTGAGAGACGGTGCCCAGCGGGAAGGAATCTCCTTCTCCATGGTAGACAAGGTGCACATCACGCATAAGCTCGATGAGCTGGGTGTCCATTTCATAGAGGGCGGCTGGCCCGGCTCCAACCCCAAGGACGTCGAATTTTTTGAAGTCGCCAGGACTCTGAAGCTCCAGCGCTCCCGGATTGTCGGCTTCGGCAGTACGCGCCGTCCCCGCGCCAGGGCGGACAAAGACGCCAACCTGATAGCGCTAGCTAACAGCGGCGTGCGGATAGCCGCCATAGTGGGCAAGAACTCAAGCCTCCAGGTGACCCAGGTGCTCGAGACCACGCTCGAAGAGAACCTGCGCATGATAGCCGACTCCATCCGCTTTTTGAAGTCCAAAGGGCTGACCGTCTTCTTTGATGCCGAGCATTTCTTCGATGGCTACAAGGCAAACAAGGTTTATGCTCTAAAGTGTCTTGAAGCGGCGGCAAATGCCGGCGCAAGCTGTCTCGTGCTCTGTGACACCAATGGCGGCACCCTGCCTGAAGAAATCGCGGAACCAGTGAAAAAGGTTGTTAAGGCTTTCAAGGTGCCCGTCGCAATTCACGCTCATAACGATAGCGGGCTGGCAGTGGCTAACAGCCTGACGGCGGTGAAAGCCGGCGCTACACAGGTACAGGGCACCATCAACGGCTACGGTGAGCGCTGTGGCAACGCGAACCTGTGCGCCATCGTACCCAACCTCAAGCTTAAGATAGGCATAGATTGCGTTACTGACGCGCAACTGGCAAAGCTCACCGAAGTATCTCACTACGTCAGCGAGATTGCCAATCTGGCTCCCGACCCCTTTGCGCCGTACGTGGGTTACAGCGCCTTTAGTCACAAGGGCGGTTTCCACGTCTCGGGCATTGCCAAGTGGGAGGGAAGCTACCAGCACATCGACCCGGCGCAGGTGGGCAACAAACCCAGGGTGCTGGTATCAGAGCTATCGGGCAAGGGTAACATTATATATAAGGCTAAGGAGCTGGGTTTTGACCTATCGAAAGAGAAGGATGCGCAAAAACTGCTCGAGCAGGTGAAGCATCGGGAAAGCCTGGGCTTCCAGTATGACCATGCCGAAGCCTCGTTTGAGCTTCTGATTCACCGGGCGAAGCCGGACTACCAGCCGCTGTTCAAACTGGTTGATTTTATGGTCATCGTGGAGAAGAGACGCCGACTGCCTTCACGGAAGAGCGCCGAGGAAGAAATGCTGTCCGAGGCGATGGTCAAGGTGATGGTGGGCGACGAGATAATGCACACCGCCGCCGAGGGCAACGGCCCGGTCAATGCGCTGGACAACGCTCTGCGCAAGGCGCTGGTGCAGTTTTATCCCAGCGTCGCCCAGGTAAAGCTGGTGGACTACAAGGTGCGCATCCTGGAGGAGAGCATCGGCACGGAGTCACAGGTGCGCGTACTGATTGAGTCCAGCGACGGCACGGAAGAGTGGCACACCGTCGGCAGCTCCACCAACATCATAGAGGCTAGCTGGCTGGCTCTGGCGGACTCGCTGGAGTACTGGCTCATAAAAAATAAAACCGTTTAATTGGGATATGAATAGTACATGGATACAAACGTAATAAAAAGGCAGACTCCAGAAGAAGAGGAGTTGCTAAAGAAACGCGAAGAACTGGCAACCCTGGAAAACGAACTTGCCCAAAATGAGTTGGACTTAGCAACATTGGAGGCTGAGCTAAATGTTTTTATCACAAGATATTTAGGTACTGTTGGTGTCCGCTACAGTGAGGTGGATGAGATTAATGCTCAAATTGCCGAAGCTGAGGCTCGGCTGAAACCCAGGGAAAAGACAACACAGGATAAAGCTAAAGAAGCACGGTTTAGAGCAGGGGAATCAGCTAAAGCAACTAAAGATATAAACCAGCCGGAGCAACCGCAAAAATTCAAACCTGAGGTGGTCCCCATCATTAGGACAGGATAGGGACTATGTTAAGAGTGGGTCCCGCTGTCATAAGGGTATCCAGTGTTA
>JAUYDO010000212.1 GCA_030691835.1 Dehalococcoidia bacterium
TCCGGTACTGGATTCGGCGCCAGTTTACCCATATCCTTCTACCTTGATGATGCCCTTACCAGCATCCCCGCTACGAACACCAGTAGCCTCGGAAGTTTCACAAGCAACTTTACCATACCACCGACCTCCTACGGAAGCCACACACTGAAAGCGCAGGATAGTGGCGGCGGCTCGGCCACAGCTACCTTTACCGCCAGTCAAACAATGACTATCAATCCTCAAACGGGAAATTCCGGCTCATCGGTCACAATTTCTGGCAGTGGTTTCGGCGCCAACAAGAATATAAACATTACTTATGACGGAGCTAACGTCGTCCCCAGCCCGGCAACGGTTATTGCTGATGCCAGTGGAAATTTCAATATTACCATGACTGTGCCTCCCAGCGGCGGGGGAACCCATTCCATAGCGGCCAGCGACGGGACCATCTCTGCCACCGCTAACTTCACCATTGTAGCTACGTCTAACATTACCGCCAGTAAGGGTACCGTAGACAGCAGTGTCTCTTTGAGTGGAAGCGGCTTTTTCGCCAGAGGCACTGTAACTATAAGATGGGATAATGCCCAGGTAGCTCAAGTCACTGCCGACGCCGGTGGCGTCTTCTCAGCGAGTATCAAGGTGCCACCGAGCAAGACAGGAGACCATGCGATAACTGTGACCGATGGCACTACCTCCAAGACGTTCACTTTTACAGTTACGGCGAGCGCCAGCTTGAAAGAGTCTGCTGGCTATGTGGGCGGCGATATCAGTATGAGCGGGTCCGGTTTTGGTGCAGGAGCGGCTATCACTATCACCTATGATGGAAACAAAATGGCTACCGCCGCCGCGGACGCCAGTGGGAGCTTCACGGCTGTGTTTAAGGCACCGGTTAGCAAGGGAGGCAGTCACATTATTGCGGCAACCGATGGCACCAGCACGATAAACACCACCTTTACTATGGACACGACACCGCCGCCCGTGCCTCCCGTGCTCCAGCCGCCGGACAAGACCCAGGCAGATTCCCAGCCCAACTTTGTCTGGACGGAAGTTAGCGACCCCAGCGGCGTGACCTACACCTTCCAGCTTGCCACGGACTCCAACTTCAATACTATTGTGCTGGCGAGGAACCTGACCAACCCTGGGTTCAAATTAACGGAAAAGGAGAATTTACCCTCGCGCAGTGCTCAGGAACCCTACTACTGGCGAGTAAAGGCGGTAGATGATGCCTCTAACGAAAGTGACTGGTCACCCGCTTACCAGTTCTTTGTTGGCTTTATTATGCCTGCCTGGGGCTTATATGTCATCTTCGGGTTTGTTACTTTGCTTATCGGACTTGGGGCTTTCTGGCTGGGTAGAAGGACCAGCTACCGGTGGGACTGGTAAAGCCACTCCCCCGGCAACTCTATTGAAGTAATCCGTGAGTCTGTCCACCCTGGTGAGTTCCGAGAGAATTATGGTCACACTCAATGAGTCTCTTTTCCTGGGGTAATCGCCGCTCCTTATTATGGCTCCCGGAGCCGTATCTTTTACCAAACTCCCGATATTAGTAAACATGCTTAAACCCATCTCCGCGGCTGGTGCCGCCAGGAGAAATAAGGCTCTGCTGGCATCGGCTGGATTACACTTAAGCGATAACTCACTTATAGCTCCGTTCAGCGCCTTAATTCCTTTTTGCATTTCGTCCAGCTTATCCCGAAAATCAGTCATATTATAAAACGGGAGTCTGAACCTTGGTATCCGGACCTTCCCCTGGCCGATTACCGTCCATCCTGCCAGAGTCTGTATAATGTCACCGGCATCGAGTGTCTTTGAACCAATATATCCGGGTATCTTCTCTTCCCCGGCACAGAGCATTTCGTAAAATGGCTCAACTATTGAGGCGTTAACTTTCGCCAGATTGTCTCTGACAAAGTAGTCCTTGGTAACATATCTCTGATTATCAAAAAGAAAAACGGCATTTGCCACCTTATAAGCAGATTTAAGAGAGGTCACGGTGTTGTGCCGAGTTCTTCCTTGCGTCTTCTCTTCGTCTTCAAACGGAAGGACAATAAGATTGTATGCCGGTTTCTCGGGATGCCACTCCCTGAGTCGCTGTGTCAATACGGGCATTGTGCCGGAACCGGTGCCGCCGGCAGCGCTGGAAAGAAGCAAGAATGCATCCGTTTCCATGAACCCTGTTGCGCTTTCTATAGCGCTCAACAGCTTTTCGCTCAGCCCCGCTATGTCAGCGGGAAGTCCCTTTGTTTCACCTGAGGTGTCAGTACCCATTCCCTGGTCTCCAATAAGGATTTTGTGTTCCGGTCTTACGCGGCGCAGTCCGGCTAAGTGTGAGCTATCGTTGTCAATTGCGAACACTCCGGCGGTGATACCGATACCGCGCTCTACGCGTGCTCTCACGTTCAACCGGCAAAACTCATCAGCGATTGCGGAACCACATTTTCCACAACCAATTACTGTTATCTTCGTTTATCTTCCTCCAAAAATAATGTCCTCTCTCCCCTCAAGGGAGCCTTGCCCTAAAAGTACTAAATTCATGTCATTCTGAGCGCAGCGAAGAATCCGTCCTATCCCGCACCGAGAACGGATTCTTCGTCGTTTCACTCCTCAGAATGACTTTTGAGGCAAAGCCCCTCAAGGGCGAGGAGATTTTCGTGCTTAATGGTGGCGGTGTAAACCGTCATAAAAAATTCCTCCGCAGCTACCACGACTTCAAATTGGACCGCTTTCTCCGAAAGTAATCTGATTCCTCCGTTCTAAGATAGAATTATTACATTTTAGGGCACTTCATTCAATAGCTTGACAAGACTCTGCTGTTCATGGTAAGTTATGCGATAATACCTAGTGACTCTATGTACTCTGTATCCAAAGGTAGGTATTCGGTGACTTCTGGTTCGAACGGCGAACACGAAACAAACGTCATCCTGCAGGGCGAAAACCTGGA
>JAUYDO010000145.1 GCA_030691835.1 Dehalococcoidia bacterium
TTAAGGCTACGTTAATCTGGGTAAGGAATAATTAGAAGAGACTCGCCGTCCTACCAGGGTGGATGACCAGCTTAAGAATAATGCCTGGATGGGGGGTTGATGGAGCTAACTAATATAACCACGGAGAACACCGTTTTTGTAGCTCTCTCTTTTGAGGGTCCAGATGTCTATTCATCGGCGGGTGGGCTGGGGGTAAGAGTAACCAATCTATCAGAAGCCCTGGCACAGAGCGGTTTCCCCACCCACCTTTTCTTTATCGGCGACCCGAAGAGGAAGGGAGAGGAAATATCCAGGGATGGCAAATTAGTTCTGCACCGCTGGTGCCAGTGGATTAGCCGCTATCACCCCGCCGGCGTATACCAGGCTGAGGAGCAGAAGCTCTATGACTACAACAATTCCATCCCGGGTTTTCTCCTGGAGCACGTTATCAAACCGGCTATACGGCAGAACAAGATAGTTGTAATACTGGCGGAAGAATGGCATACCGCGGAGGTAGTGTGCCGCATAAGCGACCTTCTTAAGCAACACGGTGTCAGAGACAAGGTGGTCATTTTCTGGAATGCCAATAACACCTTCGGTTTCGAGCGAATAAATTTTAAGCGCCTTGCCGATTCGGCGACCATGACCACGGTAAGTCGCTTCATGAAGCACATAATGTGGCGCCTGGGTCTGAACCCGCTGGTTATTCCCAATGGCATTCCCAAATCGCTTCTTAACCGGGTAGATACCGCCGCCGCATTATGCTTAAGAAAAGCACTTGGCTCCCAGGTTATACTGGCAAAAATCGCGCGCTGGGACCCCGATAAGCGCTGGCTCATGGCGGTGGAGGCTACTGCCATGCTCAAGGCGAAAGGCTTGAGGACGATATTGCTTGCCAGGGGTGGCATAGAGCCACACGGCGGTGAGGTGCTACAGCACGCCCGGTCTCTGAGGCTAAGCGTTAAAGATACGGGCAACCATGTAACCTCGGCGGATGAATGCATACGGGCAATAACCAGTTGCGCGGATGCGGATGTAATCAACATTAGATTTCACTGCACGCAGGAGTTCCTGCGCATAGTCTACAACGCCGCTGACGCGGTGCTGGCTAACAGTGGTAAAGAGCCTTTTGGACTGGTTGGTCTGGAGACCATGGCGGCGGGTGGAGTCGCCTTTACGGGAAGCACAGGCGAGGACTATGCTATCCCGTTCCATAACTCCATAGTCCTCGAGACATCCGACCCCAAAGAGATAGAGGGGCATATTATTAATCTCATGCGGGACCCCGTTAATGCAGAAAAGATAAGGAAGGCGGCAAGGAGCACGGCGGCACGCTTTACATGGGAGCAGATTATCGAGAACCTTACCCAGAAGCTGGAGTACCAGGCTAGAATTGAGGGTTGTCTATCCCTGCCAACGGCTTCTGAAAGCCTGCTTGTAGATACATCGGAGGAACCCGATTTTGCTATTGCAGAGAATGGATAAAATGCTGGCGCAAAGAAACAAGATAATTCCAGAGGAAGAAGGAAACTGAAGCTATTTCAATTACAAAGTAATAGTTGCTCTATTTATTAAACAGTGCGATAATTTTATGAGAGGAGAGATGTGATGGCACCGCTAACGCAGGAAAATGAAACAGTGATACGCAGACTCTTCCAGGAAGTCAGTGTAAAAATGCTTCCCAGCGCCGAGACAGCGGATTTTAAAAAATACACCGTTTTGGAGAAATCCTGCTGTTTGGAAGATTTCGGGGACTTCTTTGCCGGACTTCGCTGTGCCTTTCGTGATTGCCGTTTAAATATAAAGAGCATAGCGGCAAAGGGAGACAAGGTAATGGTCCACTATACTGTGTGCGGCATGCAAAAAGGCGATTTCCTGGGTGTATCCGCAACCGGGGAGAAAATGGTGGTGATTGGCATTGACGTCTTTCGGCTCAACGAAGGTAAAGTAGTTCAGCACTGGGACGCCGCGCATCAGCTATCTGTCGCGCGATAGGCTATAGTAAGTTACTAATGTAATTTGCATGGGTTCTATTACTCATCTCATACCATCCGCTCCTCCTTTTCAGGAGGAGCGGATTTTTATTTATGGGTAAGAGATAAGGAACATCGCATTTTACTTGCAAAGATTAGGCTATAATTATAATTAGGAAGCCCTGATACTAATATCTATTTATGTATTGAAGGAGGTTACATGGAGACCAAATTCTATCTTCTGCCGCCACTGAACTACGGGTACAAAGACCTGGAGCCTTACATCTCCGAGGAACAGCTAAGAATCCACCACACCAAGCATCACCAGGCGTATGTCAATGGCGCTAATACTATCATGGAGAAGCTCGACAAGGCGCGGAAGGAAGGTACCGACCTTGACATGAAAGCCACGCTCAAAGAGCTTTCCTTCCATCTCGGCGGCAATTATCTTCATTCCATATTCTGGCAGAATATGGCTCCTGCCGGTAAAGGCGGTGGTGGCAAACCCGCTGGTGCACTGGGAGATGCCATCATGAAGGAATACGGCAGTTACGAGAGGTTACGCAAAGAGTTCACCCAGGCGGCGGTCAGTGCCGAAGGGTCGGGCTGGGCGGCACTGAGCTATTGCGAGGGCACCAAGCGTATAGGCGTACTGCAGATTGAGAAGCACAACGTGAATTTCCCGGCGGGCTATCCGGTCCTCATGGTGCTGGATGTCTGGGAGCATGCCTATTACATTGATTACAAGAACGAAAGAGCCAGGTTCGTAGAAGCCTTCTGGAACATCGTGAACTGGGAAATAGTTAACAAGTGGTTTGAGAAGATACTGAAGCAATAATTACTCTTCAAATCTCATAAATGAGGGGGCAAAAGCCCCCTCGTTCGTTTTCTCCGGCAAAAATAGCACGCTCACCGGGCGATATGCTAAACTACAGATGAAGCAGTTAAACCTGAGTGAGATTCATATGCACCATGCTCTAGCCTTTTACGGCAGTCACCAGCACACCTTCCTGAAAGCCTATATTTCACTGGCGAAGCTGACCAGCGTTCCTCTTATCGGAGCGCTGGTGCGCCGCATCGCCAATACCTACGCCGTGAAAGGGCACGGCGGCTACCTCCTGTCACTGGCGGAAGCAGAACAGATAATAGACTCCGCCGAAGAAATCGCCCTGGGTCCCTGTAGCTGCCGGCAGGTATTTCATAACTGTGATAACCCGGTAATGAGTGAACTGGTGCTGGGTGACGGTACGGAGGTCTTCAAGGGAAAGGACTTCAAGAAGATTTCGAAGGAAGAAGCCAGGGATGTGCTGCGCCAGGCACACGAGAAGCGTTTGACACACAGCATCATCAAGTGTGCGGACCACTTCTACGCCATATGCAACTGCTGTACCTGTTGCTGTGTCCCCACGCGGCTCCGCCAGAAATACGGCATAGACCTGGCTCTGACCAGAGACCCGGACATAGTGCAGGAGTTCAGGAGAAGCCAGTCCGGCAGTTAAATTAGCTTCTTTCTGAATCTACCGGTTCACCCTTGAGAAATCGAGATACCAGGTCTATTACTTCCGGTTCGATTTCCTTCTCCACGTCGAACCAGTGTATTCTTTTGTCGGAGAGGCGGAACCAGGCATACTGGTGGCGGATGATGCGGTGGGTTTCAGTCTTTATTTGCTTTACGGCTTCTTCAATTGTCAGTTCACCCTTAAGGTGTCTGCCTATCTGCCTGTAGCCCACACTATACATCGAGGGCAGGCTGAGGTCATATCTCCTAGCCTGCAGGCTCTCCACCTCCGCCACAAAACCCTGCTCCATCATATGGTCAACTCTCTTGTCCACCCTCCGGTAAAGCTCCGTCCTGCTCGCGGTCAGACCGATGATAAGACTATTGAATGGGGGTGACTTCTTTCTTTGAAGGCTTGAGAAGGGTATTTGAGTCTGCCTGTGTACCTCAATTGCCCTGACCATGCGCCGGATGTTACGCCGGTCAATCCTCTGCGCCGACTCCGGGTCAACCTGTAGAAGCAGTTCATAAAGCTCATCAGGGGTCCTGGTTTCGAGGCTTTGTCTGAACTGGAGGTCGGGTGGGACTTCAGGCACTTCCCAGCCATCAAGCACCGCCCATACATACTGTCCGGTGCCTCCCGCCAGAACAGGCAATTTATTGCGCTTGATTATATCCCATATGGCTTCAAATGCCAGCTTCTGGTACTGCCCCAGGCTGAAGTCTTCGTCCGGGTCAACGATGCTGTAGAGATGGTGAGGCACCAGAGCCAGCTCTTGCGGGGAAGGCTTCGCCGTGCCGATGTCCATATGGCGGTACACCTGGCGGCTGTCCGCGTTGACTATCTCACCGTTGAAAACCTGAGCCAGACGGATGGACAGCCGGCTTTTGCCGGTGCCGGTGGGCCCGACCACTGCTACCAGGCGGTCCATATCTTCAGTCAAACTATTTACTGCGGATTGCGGCTGTCTGGCGGACGATGCTGGTGAACTCCGCCGCCTTAAGGCTGGCGCCGCCGACCAGAGCGCCATCTACCTCGGGTTGCGCCACGAACTCGGCGATAT
>JAUYDO010000213.1 GCA_030691835.1 Dehalococcoidia bacterium
TCAAGCTGGACGGTCTCATAGGCTATGCCGACTATTTTCCTGTTGAGCAGTGCTCTGGTGAGCTCCGGCGCCGGAGCTAGATGCAAATAGGTGAATAGCACCTGTCCCTCTCTCAGCAGGTCGTATTCCGGTGGAAGCGGCTCCTTCACCTTGACGAGCATTTCCGCGTCTTTGAATACCGACCCGGCGGTGGGTCTTATCTCAGCGCCGCAGGTAACGTACTCTCTATCGGGTATACCACTGCCTTCCCCGGCTGATTTTTGAATCAGCACGGTGTGACCGTGTTCGGCAAGTGCCTTAACGCCGGCGGGCACCAGCGCCACCCGGTACTCATTGTTTTTTATCTCCTTGGGAACACCGATTATCAAAGTCCTACTCCTTCTAGTATTACCAGTATTTCAGTCAGCCCCTTATAAGGGGATTGACGTAGTCACAATAAGGCTCTTAAGTAGACCACTTAAAGTGATATATGTCAATCCTTTTGTAAACAATACCTATAGGCAGGATGGGTGAGACTCGGGACATCGGTCTGCTGGCGGTCTATCTTGCCTCTGATGCCTCGGACTGGGTCACGGGGCAGACCTTATTTATAGACGGCGGACAGTTGTCACGGGGCAACGGCTTTTGACATAATGTTGGCTGGCTAGGGCCACTCGATGCTCATGTCGAAGCGTATAAAATCGCTGGTGACGCGGTAATTTTTCGAGCGTACTTTCTGCATGATTTCTTTTATTTCCGGCATGGTGTAGCAAGCCATGATGGCTTTGGGCCAGTTCTCCCGGTGGCGCCGGTTTATAAATATTGAAATCAGCCAGATGAAGGCTCTCCAGCACGGATTCCGGTAGACCCTCTTGTTGTCCCTGATGATAATCCTGCCCGTGTCCTTGACCACTCTTGCCGTTTCTTCGAATACCGCCGCAGGGTCGCGCCAGTGGTGCAGTGAGGCGTAGCTTACCACCAGGTCAAAGGTCTTGTCACGGAAGGGGAGAGCCGCGGCGTCAGCCACCGCGAATTTCGTCTTGTCCCCGGTTTTCGCCTGCTGAGCGTTCTCAATAGCTTTTCTTACCATGTTCTCAGATATATCAATGCCGGTGATGTCGAACTGATTTCCCTTCACCTTAGCCAGTTCGATGGCTAGCAGACCTGACCCGGTGCCGACATCCAGTATCTTTCCGCCCCTGATGCCCTTTCGCGTAATCTTCCAGACGAAATACTTATATTGAGGCATCATGATATGTCGTGCGCCGCGGTCGTATTGGCGCACGGCATCCATATCAGCGATGGGTTCTTCACGGAGCGGTATCCTTTTGTCCCACACGGTAACGGGTCTCCCGCTTATTTCAAGAAGCTCGTATCCACAATATCCTGCAGGCGGAGCGGTTTGTTGATAAGACCTTTGTCCGCCATCCATTTGACCACCGGAGTAACCTCCGCCTCAGTGGGAAGCCGTAGTTTCGGAAACGCGGGCACAGTGAGGCGCTTAGTCAATGGTTCCGGCACTCTGGCTACATCGATGAAGAGGGACTGATACTTATCAGGTCTGGCGTTCACCAGGTCTACCGCCTGTTGCCATGCCTGGACACAGCGCCTGATAGCCTCAGATTTGTTTTTCAGGGCACCTGTCGAAAAGATTAGCCCGGGACCAACGAAGGGTTGCTTGCTATCATCCAGAATAACCCTTGCTCCGCTAAGGACTGCCAGGTCTGTCAGAGGTTGTGTAAATATCGCCGCCGGTACCTTACCCTGGTTCAGTATCTCCAGGCGCAAGGGCATACTGGGTACATTCACCTTTGTTACATCCTTGCTGTCCATTCCTGCTGACTTGAGCAGTTCGTCAAGCCCGTACTCGATTATGGTGCCGGTGGCAACAGCTATCTCTGTACCCTTTAGTTGCGCCGGACTGCTAATGTTGCTTCCGGACGGGACAAGAATATGGAACATATCGGGCATAACATTCCTGCCGACAATTTTCACCGTTTCTTTGTCCCTGTTCATGTTTACCGCCTCGAACAGGTCCTGAATAATCCCGTCCAGTTCGCCAGCCAGCAAGGTGGTATTCATCTCCACCGTGCTGCGGAACGGCACTATTTCTACAGTTACTCCCTGCTTCTCAAACAGTCCTTCCTGTTGCGCCACGTAGGCAATCAGGTCGATGAGGCGCGGTAGCGAGCCGATTTTCAAACCGACCTTTTCCGGCGGTTTAGCGCTACAGCCAGCTAACACAGTGATGACCGCCAGAAATAGAACCAGGGTTAAAGCCAGTCTCTTTATCATTTCCTTATCCTTTCTATTGCAAACCTTTGTATTGCTGTCCGACAGCTGCCCAGCGACAGAGCCGTTTTTCCATCTGGTCAAAGCCGAAATACAGTATCAGCCCCAGAATACACAGCGTCAGGATAGCGGAGTACATTTTGGGGTAGGCGAGGGCTTGCCATGTGTCCATGATGTAGTAGCCGAGCCCGGATTTGGCGGCGAAGGACTCCGCAAGATACAGCACGGCGATCACAATTCCGGTGCTTATCCGCAGGGAGGTAAGGATAGCCGGCAGGCAGGCGGGCAAGTATACGTAGCGCAGTAGCTGGAACCTCGTTGCTCCGAGCGAGCGGACGGAGTGGACCAGCTCGGGACGGACGCCCGCCGAAGCGTCCCAGACTATAATCAAAATCTGGTAGAACAATATCAGGCTGAGCAAGAATATCTTGCTGGTTTCCCCTATACCTAGGAACAGGATAATGATGGGCAGAAGGGTGAATTTGGGGATAGGGAAGGTGATATAGATGAAGGGGCGAAAGATTTTGCTCAGGCGCTTGCTCTGACCCAGCACCAGTCCCAGGGGCAGGGCGATGGCGGTTGAAATTAGCAGGCTGACCAGAATGCGTGACGCACTCGTCACGGTGTGCCAGCCGAGACTGCGCGGCAGGTCGAGGACGAAGGCACTGAGCACCGCCCAGGGGCCGGGCAGTATGGGGGAGTCCACAATCAGGGAAGCCGCCGCCCAGATAACAAGCAAAGCGACTATGCTTAGCAGTATTGATTTCTTGCTCACGCCCGCACCCCGGCGGCTCCGCTTCTGCTCATCTTTTCAATCACTCCTCTGACTTCGTGGCATTTTGTCACGAAGTCGGGTGTCTTGCGGTAGTCGAGAGACCCGGAACCCTGGTTCTCGATGATAACAGGCTCCTTGTTCGGGGGTTTACTCAGCACCATGATGCGCCTGCCCAGGAACACCGCTTCTTCAATATTGTGAGTCACGAGTATGATGGTGGAGGAGAGGCTTGCCCAGAGGCTAATTATCAGGTTCTGCAATTCCTCTCTGGTCAGAGCGTCGAGCGAAGCAAAGGGCTCGTCCATGAGCAGGAGGTCGGGCTTCAGAGCTAGCGTCCTGGCGATAGCCACTCGCTGTCTCTGCCCTCCGCTCAGCTCCGCCGGATAGTGGCTTGCCACGGAGTCGATGCCCAGTTTCGTCATCCACTGTCTGGCGCTCTGCACCGCCTGTCCCTTGCCGATTCCTCGAATCTTGAGTCCCAGGGCTACATTATCGATGGCAGTCAGCCACGGGAGGAGTCCGTAATCTTGCAGGATTAGACCAGTGGAGGAGTGTCCTGCAGCCGGATGGGTGCCATTGGGA
>JAUYDO010000234.1 GCA_030691835.1 Dehalococcoidia bacterium
ACCCCTGCCCGTCTCTGCCTTATTAAAGAGGCACAAACTTGCGCCAAAGGACTTCGTCAGAGCGGTCTTCTGCGCTCCTGATGCCCGCAGGCATCGGGAGATGGCGGGCAAGCTGGGCTTGGACCTGGCTCAGGTACAGGAGCCGATGTTCGGTCAAGTGGGAGATACCGGAGCCGCCTTCAGCCTGATACTGCTTGCGGCGGCGCTGGAAAACATGAAAGCGGGTGATAAGCTCCTTCTGGCAAGTTACGGCAGTGGCGCCGATGCGTTTCTGCTCGAAGGCGTTAAGGAGCTAAAGCCCTGGCGCGCGGTAAAGAGCTATGTAGAGTCGAAGAAGGTGATAAAGGACTACAAGAAGTATCTGGGATGGCGTGAGCTTGTAGACATGGTAACCGGGCGCCGGCGCCCGGAAACTCCCACACCTTCAGCCTCTGCGATATGGCGGGAGAGGGACAAGAATATCCGGCTCCATGGCGTGAAGTGCCGCCAGTGCGGCACGGTGCAGTACCCGCCACAGAGGGTGTGCGTTAAATGTCACGCCAGGGACGATTTCGAGAGCTACAGGTTTTCGGACAGGCGGGCAAAGCTATTTACCTATACCCTGGACTGCGCCAGCCCGACCCCTGAACCGCCGGTGGGGCTGGCGGTGATAGACTTCGAGGGCGGTGGGCGCATGTGGGTCTATCTGACCGATAAAGACGAAGACGAGATTGAGATAGGTATGCCGCTGGAGATGAGCTTCAGGAAGCTGTTCACCGCGGAGGGCGTGCACAACTACTACTGGAAGGCTGTGCCCGTCAGGGTACGGGAGAGCGGGTGATGGAGAGCATAAGGGACAGGGCTGCCATAATCGGGATGGGCTGTACTAAGTTCGGGGAGCGCTGGGACACGGGCGTCGAAGACCTGATTGTGGAGGCGGCTTTTGAGGCGTTCGAGGACGCCGGCATAAAGCCCGGTGATGTGCAGGCGGCGTGGCTTGCCTCCAGCTTCAGCGCGCACCGGGGCACGCCTATTGCCGAGTCGCTTAAGATGGGCGGAATCCCGTATACCCGGATAGAGAACGCCTGCGCCGCCGGACTGGATGTATTCCGCAATGCCGCTTACGCCGTAGCCGCCGGGGTCTATGATATAGTTATGGCTTGCGGCGTGGAGAAGCTGAAGGACTACGGATTTTCCGGGCTTCCGGTGTCGCCGCCTGCCTATGCCGAGCTGGCATTGAGCCAGACCAGACCGTCTACCCCAATGCCGGCGCAGTTCGCTCTGGCGGCTAACAGGTACTTCTATCACTACGGTATAGACTATGCGGAGGGTAAGAGGGCACTGGCGCGCATTGCCGTCAAGAACCATCACAACGGCACGCTGAGCCCCAAAGCCCATTTCCGCCGTGAGATAACGCTGGAGACCGCCATAAATGCACCCATGGTCGCTAAGCCGCTGGGTCTGTATGACTGCTGTGGGGTGAGCGATGGCTGTGCCGTGGCAATCATCACCAGACCTGAAATAGCCCGGAAGTTCAGGGATGATTATGTCCTGCTGAAGGGGCTGGGGGTAGCTGGCGGTGATGAGTACGCCGCAATCCCCTCGGATTTTGACTGGGTGCACTGGGAAGAGAACCTGGCGGCGGCTAAAATAGCTTACCGCGAGGCTGGCATCACCAATCCCCGTGAGCAGATAGACTGCGCCCAGGTGCACGATTGCTTCACCATCAATGAGCTTATAACGTATGAAGATTTGGGATTCAGCGAAAGAGGCAAATCGATAGAAGACCTGAATAGCGGCTTTTTTGACCTGGATGGTGGTCTACCGGTCAACACCGATGGCGGGTTGAAGTGTTTCGGGCATCCCATCGGCGCTACGGGGCTGAGGATGATTTACGAGATTTACAAACAGCTACAGGGCAAGGCTGAGAAGCGCCAGCTAAAGGATGTTAAGCTGGGGCTGGCGCATAACATCGGCGGCTGGCCCGGCGCTTTCACCGCCGCCGTAGCCATCTTCGGCCGTGAAGAATAGCTAACGTGGTACTGAGTTACAAGAGGAATTTTCATGCCGATTTCATCGGCACCACGAAGTATGAAAATAATATTAACAGAAAAGGTGGTCGAGGAGTCCACCTCAGGCGGATGCTCCCGTATCAAGTCTTGTCCCGTACTTGATACGGGAACGGGAATCCACCCCACCCTCTCACCGGTAGACCCCTGCTTTCGCAGGGGTGACAAAAATTAGTATTTATGATTTGTTTCTGTCCCATACGCAAGTATTTATGTCATCACGTATAATTCTATTCCATCATATTGGGCAGGAACATGACAATCTGTGGCAATGCTGTCAATATAGCCACGCGGATAATATCGCCAATGAGGAAAGGCACTATGCCTCTGAATATACTCTGCATTGGCACATCCCTGGCAACCCCATAGATGATGTATACGTTCATCCCCACTGGCGGAGTAATGACTCCTATTTCACACATGGTCACTATCATTATTCCGAACCATATCGGGTCAAAACCGAGAGCCACAATCAGCGGGAAGAAAATAGGCACTGTAATCAATATCATTGCGGTAGAGCTCATGATACAGCCGAGGAAGAGATAGACCAGGTAAATCGCCCCCAAAATAATATAGCGGTTCAAATTAAGGTCGGAAACAAAACTGGTCAAAGCAAAAGGCAGTCTGGTTACCGATAGGAAATAGCCAAAAATCATAGCCGCAAACAGAATAAAAAAGGTCATGGCCGAAGTTTCCCCCGTGTCCATGAAGCTGGCAGTCAGGTTTTTCCGGGTCAGCTTCTTCTTGCCCAGAGCAAAAAGGAATGTGCCCATTGCCCCGATGCCAGCCGCCTCATTAGGACTGAATATACCGGTATATATGCCACCCATGACCAGCAGGAATAGCACTAATACAGGCCAGATACCCTTGAGCGAAACAACCTTTTCATGGAGGGTGGTCCTGGCACCTTGCGGACCCAAAAGCGGATTGCGTCTGCAAAGGAAGTAAATAATAACTGTATAGATAATAGCCTCAAGGATTCCAGGGATAAAACCCCCAAGAAAAAGTTTGCCTATTGACTGCTGGGTCATAATGCCATAGATGACCAGGATTACACTGGGTGGTATCAGGATGCCGATGGTGCCTCCGGCGGCGATGACGCCAGTAGCGAGTGCATCACTATACCCGTGTCTCTTCATTTCTGGCAGAGATACAGCTCCAAGGGTAGCCGCAGTAGCCAGGCTGGAGCCAGAGATAGCGGCAAAACCGGCGCAGGCGCCGACTGTTGCTATAGCCAGACCACCCGGCAGACGACCGAGCCACTTATAGGCGGCCCAATACAGGTCTGTACTTATCCCCGAGTATAAGGCAAATTCTCCCATGATTATGAACAGGGGAACCACGCTCATGTTATAAGAAGCTATGGTGGAATAAGGGACTGTGCCCAGGAGTCCAAGACCGGCACCGCTTGACAGAAAAGCCATTCCCAGAAAGCCCACCAGCCCCAGGACCAGGCCGACATGCAGTCCTGAAAACAGCAGTACTATGAGAAGGACTATGCCGACCAATCCGAAGGAAGATGCGCCCATGCTCCACGGCAAATATTGACCGAAATACATGGCAACGCCCAATAGCAGTACAACTGCGCTTCCCGTGAAAAACCACAGCCAGGACATGCTGCTTTCTTTCACCGCTCTGGCTACTGATTCAACCAGGTCGCGTAAGAATATTAAAGTAATTATTATACTGCCGATGAACACGACCCATACAAAGGGATAGACAGGAATACGGAGCACCGAGGAATAGGAACCGCTGTTATACATGACCCCTGCTTGAACAGCGCTCTGCCAGCTCATCAAAGAAAAAAATACTACCCCGATGAGCATAATCACGCTATCAAAGATTAGCTGAGTCCTTTTGGGGAGCAGTGCTGTGCCGGCAGTTACCCTGATGTGACCTTTCTTAAACGCGCAGTAAGCCAGAGTCAGGGCGACGGAAATAGCCATTAAGTATTCGGTAATCTCCAGACCACCAGCTATAGGGCGATTAAAGAAATAGCGGAGCACAACATCTACAAATGTGAGGAACATCATTACGATGATTGCACTACCGCCTACAAAGCCTGCCCAGCGGCTCAGGAGATTTATTACCTTGTTCATTACGGCTGGTGCACCTATTTTTGCACCAGCCGCTGGTACTGTCAGGTTGGTCCCATCTCCTGCTATATTAATAGTTGTGTCTGACACAGGCTATTCCTCCGAAAATAGCCGTTTGTGCGGCTATCAGCGACCTCACCCCCGTATCAAGTCTTGTCCCGTACATGATACGGGAACGGGGCAAGCTCTGCCTTCTCCTAAACCTTTTGTCACCCCCGCGAAACTTGTCCTGTACCTGATACGGGAGCGGGGGTCTACCGGAGTGTGGGAGGGGTGGATTCCCGGGTCCCCCGAGCGGAGTCGAGGGCAGGCAAGCCCGAGAACGACAAGGTGATATGGCAGTTATTTCCGTTCTTCGTTGTAGCGCCCCGATGTAATCGGGGCGCAGGGATTCCTTTTGAAGTTTTTATTCTATTTTATGCGATATTTCTCAGCCAGGCTTAATATCTCTTTTAGAATTTCATCCGCCGGAGCGCCCTTAGCTTTTGCATCAGCCGCCCACTTGTCCCACACAGGTTTGGCAGCTTCCTGCCATTTAGCCTTGTCCGCGTCTGAAAGCTCTATAATCTCAGCGCCACGCTTCTTAAGTTCCGCCCTGCACGGAGCTTCCTCATCATCCATAGCCTTGGCAACCTGGGTACCAGCCTCTAGACCGCTGACGCTCTCAATCGCTTTCTGGATGTCAGGAGGTAGACTCTTCCATTTGCTGAGGTTCATTATTGTGAAAAACGCACCGGTATACCAATTGGATACGGTTATAAACTTCGCCTGTTCGTAGAGTCTCCTCCCCATGGTACCTTCCCAGTTCATCGCGTACCCATCTATTACACCTTTTTGCATCGAATCGTAAATGTCGGCCGGGGACAGGCTCAGCGGAACGGCACCCAGTCTCTTCATGTAGTCCGTGGTATAGCTACCGGTTATTCTTAGCTTTAATCCCTTAAGGTCCTCCAAAGTGCGAACAGGCTTCTTACTGGTGGCGATAAAAGCCGGGTCCTGAGCATTAAAAGCCAGAACTTTTACATCGGCAAACTCAGCCTGCATCTGCGGATATTTATTGAAGGTCTCCCAGAGGATACGGGTGGCACTCTGCCCGGTGTGGCTTTGTGTCAAAGATGGGAGGAAATTGACCTCCAGGATGGGGAAGCGCCCCGGGAATAGACCCACGAATGCCCATCCAATGTCGGTGATGCCGCTCTTCACCGCCTCATAGGTGTCCTTACCGAGGGTCAGAGTCTCGCCGGGGTATATGGTTACTTTTACCTTGCCTCCGGTGGCTTTCTCAATCTCTTTTGCGTAGACCTCATGAGCCTTCTTGGCAATGGGTCCCAGGGGTGGTGCATGATAGGCAAATCTCAATTCAATAGGTTTGGTGACCGCGGGTGCCGGAGTCGAAGTTGGTGCCGGCGCTGGACCTGGGGCAGGTGCCGGAGCAGGAGCCGGGGCTGGTTTTGGTGCCGGCGCTGTAGCCGGCGCCGGAGCTGGCGCTGGAGCCGGTTGAGCACAAGCTGATAATACAAGGACTACCACCAGCATCACCATTATACAGAGGTAACCTGAGACTGAATGTAGATGTCTCTTTTTCACGTCGCCACTCCTTTACAAATTTATTATTCGTAACAGAAAATCGCTTTGACAGGTTATGACGTATATGTTAAGCTAATACGCCATAACTGTCAATCCCCGAATTGGCTGGATAGACGCTGTGATTTTTGATTAATAAGTATAATTTCCAATACGCAATTAATTGTATTAAAATAAGAATGCAACATCTACTCCATCAAGATTTTTGAGGAGGTTCGGCGCCATGGCTACAGAGACAATAGCAGTAAAGGAAAAGGGATTACCTACCGAGCGGGTGAAGAAACTCAGGGAAAGCCTGCTGGAAACGGAACCGCACATCTCTTGTGAAAGGCTTCATCTCCTCAAAGAGTCATATAAGGAGACCGCGGGTCAGCCAGTCCCTATTAGAGTCGCAAAGGCTTACGAAAAACACCTTTGCGGTATGACCATCTTTATTGACGATAACCCACTTGTCGGGACTCAAACGCAATACCGCACAGGGCTTGTTCCATATCCCGAGATTTCATGTGACTGGATGGTTAAAGAGTTTGAATTCTCCACCTATGGAGGTAAGTTTAAGACCAGCGATGAAGATAGAAAAATACTAAAAGAGGCAGTCGACTATTGGGAGAGAAATTGCAGATGGGCAAGGGCAAGGGAAGCATTTTCCCAGAAGTACGGCATGGATTATGCCGACCTTTACAATGCCGGGCTTTTCTCAACATTCGGACTTACACCCCACACGAGGATGAACATAGATTACGGGAAAGTGCTTAACAAGGGGCTGGAGGGAGTAATAGCGGAAGCAGAAGAGGAATTAAGGAATCTGCCTTTAGGTCCCCTTGACGCTTATCAGAAGAAGGCTTTTCTGGATGCCGTTGTTATCGCCTGTAACGCCGTAATCAAGTTCGCGCAGAGATACGCCGCCCTCGCTAGAGAAATGGCTCAGAATGAAAAATCCCCGCAAAGAAAGAGGGAACTGGAGAAGATTGCCCAGACCTGCGATTGGGTGCCTGCCAGGCCGGCGAGAACCTTTTATGAGGCAGTTCAGTCTTTCTGGTTTACTCACCTTGCCGGAGAACTTGAGGATGCCGGGGCTGGTCGCAGTCCGGGGAGATTTTGCCTCTATATGTACCCCTATTATGAGAAGGATAAGAAAGAAGGCAACGTCACCGAAGAGGCAGCCATAGAGCTTCTTGAGCTTCTCTTTATCAAATTCAGCGAAATAAGAAGGTTCCTGCCCGAGTCATTCTTTGGGCATACTATGGGCAGTATGATGCAGAACCTCACTATCGGCGGAGTGACAGCGACCGGGGAAGATGCCGCTAATGAGATGGATTATCTTGTATTAGAGGCACAGAAGCGAGTGCAGATGCCCCAGCCAACCTTGTCTCTTTTATTTCATAACAAATTGCCACAGGACTTTCTACTGAAGGCTGTTGAGGTAGTGCGCACCGGGGTGGGAATGCCTGCCTTCTTTAATAATGATATTACCATCCAGCGTTTACTTGACCACGGGGCATCTCTGGAGGACGCTCGTAATTGCTGCTTGATTGGCTGTGTCGAAGGAGGCTTCTCCCATACTTCAGCCCCGCTGCGGGGCATAGGCTTCAATATTGCCAAGATGCTGGAAATGGCTTTGAATAATGGTGTAGACCCGCTAACCGGCAGACAGTTTGGTCCAAAGACCGGAGACCCCAATACATTCAAAACCTATGAAGAGCTCTGCGAAGCTGTCAAGAAACAATTCCAGTACTTCCAAAAGATACATGAGGAATTTGAGACGGTTGCCGCTGCAATTACAACCGAAATCTACCCCCAGATATTCAGTTCTGCCCTGGTGGATGACTGCATCAAAAACGGTAAAGAGCACATAGCCGGCGGAGCGCGGTACAGAATGGATGGTAGCGGTGCGGTAGGGATGGTCAATTTCGGTGATTCTATGGCGGCAATCAAGAAGCTTGTATTTGAAGAGAAGTCCATCACCATGGCAGAACTGCTTGAAGCCTTGAAAGCCACTTTTAACGGGTACGAGGAACTCCATAAAAAGCTCCTTGAAGCTCCCAAATATGGCAATGACATTGATTACGTAGACCGGATAGTCAAGGAATGGTACCAGATATTTTACGACGAGCATCAGAAATATAAAGACCACATGGGCATGACGCGCAGACCGTACGCTTTATCGGTCTCGTTCCACTTCCCGCTCGGTGTCAGCACCGGCGCGCTACCCTGTGGCTTTAAGGGCAGGCTGCCTCTGGCGGATGGTTCGGTTTCAGCGGAGCCGGGCATGGATAAGAGCGGCCCGACAGCTCTTATCCGCTCTGCCACCAAGGTGGTAGATTGTGTCAAATACGCCAGTAATCTACTCAATATGAAGATTCACCCTGCTTCCTTATCGAACAGGGAATCTCAGCTAAAGCTATTAGCTATGATAAGGACTTATATGAACATGGGTGGACATCATGTGCAGTTTAACGTCGTGAGCGCTGAAACTTTAAGGGATGCCCAGGTCCATCCTGAAAACTACCGGCACCTTATCGTCAGGGTGGCAGGCTTTAGCGCCTTCTTTATCCACCTTGACCCCGTTGTCCAGAATGAGATTATCAAGAGAAGCGAGATAAGGATTAGCTAACCGGGGAAATAAACATTGGTGATACGGGATGCCACCGGGTCAATCTACGTGAACGGTAGCTCGCTGGGACTGAGGTATCCGGCTAATGTTGGGACGAAAATTACAGTTGAAGGCACCGTCAGGCTCAAGAACGGTCTGGCGTACATAGAAATTGCTGTGTAGTAGGAGTGTTAAAATATTTTGCGCCAGGCGCGGCGGCAGGGCAGCAATTGCCTGGATAGAGGGAGGGTGAGAAATATTTAACAAACACTCAGAATGTGATATCTGGAGAAGTAGGAAAGATTCGGTGCTCATTCCAATGTTTTACTTATCATAACGCTGTCTAAGGCAACCAAAGCTTTGAGCGAGATCAATTCTATAACTAAGTTTTATTAGATATGGTGTGAGAAATGTCGTTATTGCTGCCGCAACTCCAACAATCGGGAAGAGGAATGAGCTTATTATATTTACATCCTGTCCCGCTTTAATTACTATAAAAGCGAACTCTCCTATCTGGCTCATCCCAAGTCCTACCTTGAAAGAAGTAGAAGTATCATAACCGAATACTTTTGTACCAAAGCCACAACCGACC
>JAUYDO010000289.1 GCA_030691835.1 Dehalococcoidia bacterium
TGACCCCAAGCGTAACGACTTCCCGGTCACCCTGCACGACCCATGCAATATTGTAAGACTGATGGGAATCGTCGAGCCGCAGAGAAGGATTCTGCGGCAAATCTGCCCGCAGTTCAGGGAGATGGAGCCGCACGGCGTAAATAACTACTGCTGTGGCGGCGGCTCAGGCTTCGCCGTTATGTCGCCTATGAATTTCAAGGACTGGCGCGTCTCCGTGGCGGGCAGGATGAAAATGAAGCAGATTCTTGAAGCGTTCACGGACATCCTCAGCCCTGAGACAAAAAAGTACGTCTGCGCGCCGTGCTCCAACTGCAAGGGTCAGCTAAGAGACCTGCTGGACTACCATAACGCCTGGGAGAAGTACGGTATATTGTATGGCGGGCTGGCTGAATTGATAGTGAATGCCATGCCCGACCTGAAAGAGCCGTTCATCAAATGGGAATGGCGCTAGAGGATACTATATGAGGCATCCGCGAAACTCTAATTATAACATTCAAATCGTTTTGCAGAAGCCAATATATTGAGTCCGTTTGACACGGTTGATAACGATTCTTTATATTTATATTGAGAAACGGTGGCTAAAAGACAATGCTCTTGCCAATCATAATTAGCTCTTCGATAGTGAGAAAATGAACTATCTTTTGTTCTTCATCGAGGGTGTACTGCCCTACATAGCTATCATCGTATTCGTATTGGGCACAGCTTACCGGCTGTGGCGCTGGCTCGCCACCCCGGTACCGCTCAGGATAACCATGGCACCCGCCAGGATGACCTGGAAGGGTGTGGCTGGCAAAATCACCGCCGAGGTCTTACTGTTCATCAGCCTGCTGAGGAGCGACAGGTTCCTCTGGGTCATCGCCTGGACAATGCACGTATTTGCCATCGTGGTGCTCGTCGGAACACACTTCTTCGGGGTGATTGAACACGGAATCGACCTCTGGACACCATACACCGTACCCGCCGGTAAAGCCATAATATATGTTGCCGCCAGCTTCGCCTTCCCGCTGATAATTACCTTGCTGGTATTACTCTTCAAACGAATACTTACCAGGGATATACGCAGGATAAGTATCCCCACCGACTATGTAGCCATTGGACTTGTCCTGGCTCATGTTATGAATGGCACCTACATGAGCTTCTTCATGGAGGTCGATATGGCTGAGGTGATGAAGTGGGGACTGGGACTGATGACCCTTCAGCCTCACGTTGTGGAGGGGAGCTGGCTCTTTGCCCTGCACACCGCCACTGCCTTCTCCCTGTTCATATACTTCCCATTCAGCAAGCTATTTCACCCGCTGGGGCAAATTACCAACCGCTGGACGATGACTCAGAAAGAAGAGAAGCTGATAGCCGGGGGAAGCGTGGTAAAATGACACCCTATAAATTGACCGAAGCTGAACAAAAGCATCTGGACGAGAAGATTCGCCGTCTTGTCACCCCGCCTAACAAGGCTGAATACGACCGCAAGGGGATACCGGCGGTAAGTGAAGCCGACCGTTTGAAATATCATTTGACTCCCACCGAAGAGATAGAGCTGGTGCGGAACATGGTGGAGAAAGCGGTGCGGAAGTCCGTAGACCAGCCGTTTGCGGCGAAGGCGCAGGACCTGGCGCTCATCGGCACTCCTGAGCCCGTTGCCCCGGAGCAGAGACCCGGGATGGCTGTTGACCTGCTCGGCGAGATGAGGCATAAATTCCGGTCACTGCTCCTGTCCCTGGACGTCTGTACTAAATGCGGCGCCTGCGTGGAAACGTGTCAAACGTACCTCGGCACCGGCGACCCGAACAACAGCCCTGCAGGCAGGGTCGACCTCATGCGCAGGGTCTATAGAAGGTATTTTACATGGGCAGGTCGGACCTTTGGCAAGTTCGCCGGTGGCAAAGACATCGACCGGGAAACTATAGACCTGTGGTACCGCTATTTCTACCAGTGCAATGAGTGCCGGCGCTGTGCCGTATTCTGCCCGTTTGGAATTGATACCTGCGAGGTCACCATGCTGGGAAGGCAAATCCTGACCAAAATGGGAATGGTGCCCAGCTTTATAGTGTCGGTGGCTAAGGGCATGCACAAGTGGGGCAATAATATGGGCATACCCCCGCCGGCACTCCTTGACACCTGCCGCTTCCTCGAAGAGGAGATGAAAGAGGAGACGGGCAAAAATATCCCGATACCGGTCGACCAGGAAGGTGCTGAAGTATTATTTAACCCGTCATCATCCGAGCTTTTTGTTACCAATGACAGCCTGGAGGGGGCGGCAAAGATGTTCTATGCCGCCGGCACAAGCTGGACATTGAGCAGTAAAATTATCGAGACCGCCAACTTCGGACTGTTCTTTGACCATGGGGTCATGAAGGAGCATAATAACAGGTTATTTGAGGAAGCCCGGCGGCTCAGGGTCAAGCGGATAGTCGCCGGAGAGTGCGGGCACGGCTGGCGGACATGGAAGATGTTCACCTCCCAGCTAACCGGAAACATGCCATACCGCCTGACACATATCCAGGACGAGACTCTCGACTACATCAAAGACAAGAGAATAAAGCTTGACCCCTCTGCTAATCCGCTGCCTGTCACTCTCCATGACCCGTGCAACATGGCGAGAGCCGCCGGCTACATTGAACAGCCGCGCCAGATTATTAAAGCGGTCTGTGAGGACTTCAGGGAGATGTGGCCCCACGGTGACAGGAACTTTTGCTGTGGCGGCTCTTCAGGTCTGCTGATGGACGAGTACATGGACTTGAGAATGAAGTTCTCCAGGCCGAAGGCGGAGCAGGTTAAGGCTACCGGGGCGCTGGTCCTCGTTGCTCCGTGCGCTATTTGCAAAGCCCAGTTGCCTTATACAATGGCGTACTGGCGCACCGGGGCTACGGTGCACGGTCTCATTGACATGGTAGGTTACGCGCTAGTCCTTTAGGAGTAAAAACCGCCGTACTACATCCATATCTCCACCCGGTGGAAAGCCTCAGCGAGTTTGAAACTGCTTCCCCGGGCGCTATCGGTAGCCCTCTGCCTTACCCGTTGCTCCACCTCGGAGAACCGGTGACCGAGCTGGCTCCTATGGCAGCGCAGAGCGGCTAGCTTAATGTCAAAAACGTCGGCTATATCTGTCCAGTGATTGGGGTCTTCCGTGCCCCAGCACCAGACCTCCTTAACGCTGTGAGGCTTCAGTCCCTCGGCAAAAAGGTCAGGATAAGCCAGGTGGTCCCTGGCGTAAGGATAAACGGCATCCAGGGTGACCTGACCGCAGATACGGTGGTCGCGGTGCCATATATAGCGCCGGTAAGGGTCGGGCGTCGCTACGATATCAGGCTTGAATGTCCGTATCCAACGCACGACCTCTTTTCTGAACTCGGACGAGTCCTCCAGCCCCTGGTCAGGATAGCCCAGAAAGACCACCTCTCTTACCCCCAGGAGCTTAGCCGCTTCCCTTTGTTCCTGCTCCCGCATTTTTGCCAGCTCCTCTGTCGTCAGCTTGAGGTCGCTGGTGCCTTTGTTACCGTTGGTGCATATTACGTAGGCAACGTTTTTGCCCTCGCGCGCCCACTTGGCTACGGTGCCGGAGATACCGAACTCGGCATCATCGGTATGCGGCGCTACAATCAATATATGAGCCTTTTTGGTCATTACTTCTCCTTACAAAGTTAAGCAACCAGGACTTCTTCAAACACTTCGGTGAGCGCCTGTGCTACGTTTGACCAGCAGAAACGCGTTACCGAAGCACGAACAGCTTTAACTGAGGTCATACCAGGGCTGGAAAGTACCATACCAATCTTATCTGCTAACTCAAGCGGTGTGTTCTTCTGCACAACATAACCGGACTCACCCTGGCGTATAATATTTCTCAGGTCGCCGACATCCGTGGCTACCACCGGAGTGCCGCAGGCGAGCGACTCAAGAGCCACCAGTCCGAAGCTCTCGTAGTAAGAAGGGACCACGCATACATCGGCGGCATTGTAGAACAGGGGCATACTCTCATAATCGACCAGACCAGAGAAGGTCACCGAACCGTCGATATCCAGGTCGGTGCTGAGCACCTTCAAACGCTTTATCGTACGCTGGCTATAGCCGTCACCACCTACTATAACCAGCCTCGGCTTGACGCCGTTGCGCAGGTGCGGCATGGTCCTCAGCAGATTGTCAATCCCCTTGAGCACTTCAATTCTGCCCACGAAAAGGACGACCTTCTCATCGCTGAAACCCAACTGTCGCTTCGCTACCAGCTTGTCGGCAGGCTTAAACAGCTCCAGGTTCACACCGCAGGGAATTACCCTGATTCTATCCTCGGGCGCACCGTAGTGCTGAACGAGCCTGTCTTTTTCGTTGCGGGTAGCGGCGATTACTCGCTGACAGCTTCTGGCTAGCTCGCCCTCCGCCTCGATACGGAGCTCTGGCTCATCCTCACCTATGCCCAGGGCGTTTTTAACGGCTCCCAATGTGTGGAACATGAGAATTTGCGGCACTCTCCACCAGTACTGCAGTGTCTGCCCCAGAACACCGGAGAGCCAGTAGTGGCTGAAGATGAGGTCATACCGTACGCCCTCACGTTTTCTGAAGTTCTCAACACCACAGGCTAAGTCAGGTAAATAGGAGTACACGAGAAGTTTATCCACGTTTTTATTCGCGCCCGCCCTCAGATGAATGAGCCGGACGCCCGGCGCTAAATCAGCAACCTCGCCCTGTTTGCGGTCGTAAGCGCGGGTAAATATATCGACCAGAATCCCGCGCTTCGCCAGCTCCGGCGCAACCTCGCGGATATACGTGCTCATACCGCCGGTATCCCTGGTCCCGGGCTTGCCCAGCGGCGAGCTGTGCACGCTCAGCACCGCTATTCTTAGACTGTCTATTACCATTCTCTCTTCAACTCAGAGTAATCTGACAGCGGTACAGGGGAATCTCCTTGCCACCCAGATAGTATTTATAAGATTCCGCCCCTTTCAGAAAATCGAACTTCTTTCTTCCTGTGCTGATGGCATGCTTGATACAAAGGACTTTTGAAATCAAGCCGACACTCAACGAGCTATAGTCAGGGTTATAGCCACTGTTATAAAGATAAATACAGTCGTTGTAATCGAAGTACATGACCATGGCGGCTGGCTGACCGTTCAGTCCAAGTACGCCCAGCTTGAGCACTCCGGCGCCCGCCATAGCATCGACCATAGACCTGAAAAAGGACTCCATCTGCGGTGTCATGAACTCCGCTTTGTCCTGGCGGGAAATAGAAAATAGCTTCAAAAAAGTGTCCATGGCAGTCCGGACTTCGTCCCTGCCTTTCACAACACTATAACTGACGTTATTTCCGGACTTATCAAGTTTGCCGAGTTTACGTTTGATTTCGTGCCTTTGTTTTCCATCAAGCATCGCCAGGTACTCTTCCCAGCCAGCCGGCAGGTCCATATCTACCGAAACATCCTCCAGCAGGCAAAGCTCGCCTCTGTAGCCGCGCTCTTCCGCCAGGGGTAAAAGTATAGCATGTGCCGCTGAGTCCGGGCGCAGTGGCGCTAACACGAGCCTCTTCACACCTTTCTTTTCCAGGTCATCCAGCAATGCGCCAAAGAATTCCTTTTCCACTCCCTCCGCGACTACGAAATCCAGATAGTCACAGACTTCGGTACTGCCGATAATGGACGCGGTGCCATCACTAATGTGAAGAGGAGCGATGCCCAGTATTTTTTCATCCCGGCGCACGACGATAAGGTATTTTTCTGCTCCAGCGCCGAAGCTTCCCCACCAGACTTCAAGCCAGTCGGGTAAAGTGAAAACCAGTTGCCACCTCAGATTGTTGGTGGGGTCTGAATAGTAAGCGGCAAGGCTGTCGAAGCTCTCCTGTGTCACTGTATAGCTCATTAAACAATTTAGCTCGATTTCTTATTCTATCACAGATTATATCACGGTCAGTCCGCGGAATTGAGTTTAACGAGGAGAAGCTGTAGGGTGGGTGTCCGCCTGAGGCGGACGATTTTATCGGGGCGTAACCCACCGCTCCGCCTCAGGCGGATTCAAAATGGTGGGTTGCGCTTCGCTCCACCCACCCTGCGGTTATTTTCTACAAGGACAAGATATTCAAGGAAACCAGGACCTGTCGAAATTCCCGTGTATTCTACTCCACCGGCACCGGCACGCTGGAGACCAGCTCTTCCACGATGCCTTCGGCGGAGCGTCCCCTGAGGCGAGCTTCTGTCCTGGCAATAAGCCTGTGCGCCAGGGCCGGTACCGCCAGGTGCTTAACATCATCCGGGGTGACGAAGCTCCGCCCCCTGATAGCCGCCAGAGCCTGAGACGCCTGGTGCAGACCCAGGGAGGCGCGCGGGCTGGCGCCCAGCTTAATATCCGAATTACCACGCGTTGCCCGGGTGACAGCCACCATGTAGCCCCGCACCGAGTCTTCCACAAATACCTTGCGGCACAGCTTCTGAAGCTCCAGCAGTTCCTGCGGCTCAATGACGCTGGTCAGGCTGTCCAGCGGGTTCGTCTCACGGAACCTGAGCAATATAGTGCCCTCCTCTGTCTCAGATGGATAGCCGATTCTCAACCTGAGCAAAAAGCGGTCAAGCTGTGCCTCCGGCAAGGGGAAAGTACCCTCAAGCTCGATGGGGTTCTGGGTAGCCATAAGCAGGAAGGGGCGGGGCAGAGCCACAGTATCCAGGTCTACGGTGACCTGCTGTTCCTGCATAGCCTCCAGCAGGCATGACTGGGTACGCGGTGTGGCGCGGTTTATCTCATCCACCAGCACGATGTTGGCCATGATGGGACCGGGGCGGTACTCGAACTCACAGGTCTTCTGATTAAAGTACTGGATACCCGTGATATCAGAGGGTAGCAGGTCAGGGGTGCACTGAATCCGCTTGAAACCGCA
>JAUYDO010000084.1 GCA_030691835.1 Dehalococcoidia bacterium
TATCGAAGCTGTTCAGAAGAAATTCGGGGCTACATGCCTGCCTCTGCAACTGCCAATAGGCGCGGCGTCTGACTTCTCCGGAATAGTTGACCTTCTGAGGATGAATGCTTATACAGGCTCTCCCGCCAAGGAGACGGAGATACCGGCGGCGCTCAAACCCCAGGTGGACTCATACCGCTTGAAGCTGATAGAAGCCATCGCCAGCACCGATGAGAAGCTGATTGAGAAGTACCTCAGCGACGAGCAGTTGAGCCAGGAGGAGTTGGAGCAGGCATTAAGAAATGGTGTGGCAACCGGTAAGATTGTGCCCATCCTTTGTAGCTCAGCGTTGAAGGGCATCGGGGTCACGGCGCTGATGGATGCCGTGGTCAAGTATCTGCCCTCCCCCAGGGAGCGCGAGGTAATAGTCCAGGATAAGCAGGGCACTCAGAAGGTGCCGGCTTCTCCCGATACACCGCTTGCCGCTCTGGTATTCAAGACAACCGCCGACCCGTATGTGGGCAAACTCACCTTCTTCAGGGTTTACACCGGTGCAATAAACAGCAACTCGCAGGTCTGGAACGCGACCAAGAACGAACAGGAACGCATCGGTCAGCTATTCCTCATAAGAGGCAAGAACCAGGAAGCGGTGCCGTCGGTGAGTGCCGGTGACATCGGCGCTGTAGCGAAACTGAACGTGACCAGCACCGGAGATACCCTGTCCACCAAGGATAAGCCGGTGAAGCTCCCAGCCACTATCTTTCCGGAACCTATTTACAGCCTGGCAATCAGCCCCAAGACCAAGGCAGACCTGGACAAGCTCAGCGCCTCATTAGCCAGACTGCTTGAAGAGGACCCCACGCTGAGGATGCGCCGGGAGGCTGGCACATCCGAAACCATTATCTCAGGACTGGGAGAGACTCAGCTTGAGGTGGCTACGGAGAGGATGCATCGTAAATTCGGGGTGGGTGTGAAGCTGGATATACCGAAGGTCCCGTACAAAGAGACCGTCACTGCCACTGCCACAGGTGATTTCAGACATAAGAAGCAGACAGGCGGGCATGGACAGTTCGGACACGTTACCCTGGATGTCGCACCGTTGCCGCGGGGCAGCGGCGTCGAGTTTGTTGATGCTGTTGTTGGCGGTTCCATACCCAGGAACTACATACCGGCGGCGGAGAAGGGTATCTATGAGGCGGCGCAAGAGGGCGTGCTCGCGGGCTTTCCTGTAGTGGATATCAGGGCCAGGCTCTTCGATGGCAGCTTTCATCCGGTTGACTCGTCTGATATCTGTTTCAAGATTGCGGGCGCTGGAGCGCTGAAGAAAGCGCTGGCGGACGCAAGACCAGTGTTGCTCGAGCCTATAGTAAAGCTGAAGGTCACTGTGCCGGACAACCACACCGGAGATATTATAAGTGACCTGAATAACAAACGCGGGCGCGTCCTGGGAATATCACCGGAAGATGGCAAGAACGTCATAGAGGCACAGGTGCCGCAGGCTGAAGTCCTGCGCTATGCTATCGACCTCAAGTCCATGACCCAGGGCCGGGGACGCTATACCTACGAGTTCAGCCACTATGAAGAGGTGCCGTCATTCGTCGCCCCGAAGGTTATAGCCGAACGGCAGGCGCAGAAGGAACAGCAGAAGGCTGAGAAAGAGTAAGCAGAGTAATTTGTCACCATCAGCCGGGATAGGGTTTCAGGGAATAGAAAATATACTGGCTGGGTGACAATTATCCAGCCGGTATCGTTCTGCCCTAACCCTGACTAACCGGAAACAAATTTTTTCTCTTGCACCAGACTATAAATATAAGGTAATAAATCCTGAGCACGAAATCCTAAATCCTAACCCGGACAAGCCGGAACTAAAAGAAAAGGACGCGACAGGCACGGAGGCCTGTAGTACCGACGGTAGGACAGGCGTCCCTTCAGGGAGAACCTTCTTGGTGAACCCTGCCTGTCCGCAAGCCAGTTTTTTCTAATTTGCTATAGATTTTATTTTTAAGGTACTAAACAATACCAAAATTCAAAACCTTAAATTCAAAATAGGTTTTGAGCCTTTGTCTTTTGATAATTTGAATTTGTTTAGTTTGCCTTAGGCGGATTAGATATTAAGATTTAGAATTTTCCTTTCTATTTTGCGCAAGACATAAAAGATAAAGTGGATAAGTGAATCTATCCGGATACCAGTTGCTTTACCTTTGCGGTAAAGGCAGGCAGAACCTTCTTCCAGTCGCCTACCACGCCGTATTGGGCTACCTTGAATATGTTCGCCTCGGCGTCCTTGTTTATGGCGACTATGGTGCGGGAACCGGAACAGCCGCTGAGATGCTGGCTAGAACCGGATAGCGCCACGGCGATGTAGACGTCCGGGGACACAATCTTGCCGGTGAGACCTATCTGCACACTATCCGGCACCCAGCCGTTATCGCACGGCGGTCTTGTAGCGCCGACCGCGCCCTTCAATGCCCTGGCAAGCTCTTCCAATTGCTTAAAACCATCGATGCCGCCTATTCCCCTGCCGCCGCAGACTATCACGCGGGCATCTTCCAGCTTTATGCCGGCGACAGCCTCTACCTTTCTTTCTACCAGCCTGGTCCTAATAGCCGAGGCGTCCAGCCCGGCGGGAACGGTCACCACCTCGCCTTTTCTACTGGCATCGCGCTCAAGCGGCGACATCGCCTTGGCTCTCGCGGTGGCTACCTGAGGATTCGATTCACAGATATAGGTCGCCTGGGCATTGCCGCCATATACCGGTTTTGTCTGGAGCAGCCTCTTTGAAGCGGCGTCGATAGCCAGCGCCACGCAGTCCAGCGTTGCCGCAGTACCCAGCCTGAAAGCGAGTCTCGGCGCCAGGTCTCGCCCGATGGACGTCTGCCCCAGAAGAACAATCTGGGGCATTACCTGCTTCACGACTTTATCCATTACTGCAACATAGGAATCAGTTTGATAGTCCTTCAGCAACGGGTCATCAATGACATATACCTTCTCTGCGCCGAAGGCGATAGCCTCCGGTGCCAGACCGCTTACGCCGCTACCCACCAGCACGGCAGATAGCCCCTCACCCAGCTCTTTAGCCAGCTTAATGCCGGCACCGAGAAGCTCAGTGGCGATGGATGCCAGTTTGCTGTCTGCTGTTTCACAGAAAACCAGGACTCCCTTATAATCAGCCACGGTATTATTCCTTACTCTCTCATATTCCCCGGTCTACAGTATTTTAACTTCGCGCAGACGCGTCGCCAGTTTCGCCGCCGCGTCTTCCGGCGTGTCAGCCGCAACAAACTCGCACCTGGTGTCGCGTACCGGCTGGAAAAGCTTGAGCAACTTGGCGCGCCGTCCGCTGGCACCTATTTTTGCAGGGTCAGCGCCTATATCGGCGGGTTTCCAGATAACCGGCTCCTTCCGCTTTGCCGTCATGATGCCCCTGACCGTTGGGTAGCGGGGCGCCGGATGCTCATTGCTCAGAGTTATCAGTGCGGGCAGGGATACATCCACTACCTCGACGCCATCCGGTATTACCTTCTCCGCCCTGATTTTGCCATCGACGGCTTCGATTTTCTTGGTCACGTGCACGCTGGGCAGTCCCAGAATCTCGGCGATACCTAGAGCAACCTGCCCGCAGTCCCAGTCCGCCGCCTGGCGACCGCACAGGACAAGGTCGAACTGACCTATCTTCTTTATAGCTAATGCCAGCGCGTAAGCGGTTGACCAGGCGTCTCCATCGGCAAAAGCAGGGTCTTCCAGCAGGATTAGCTCGTCCGCTCCCATGGACAGGGGTTTCTTCACAACGTCCCGGAGCAGACCCACACCCAGGCTTAGCGCCGTGACCTTGCCACCAACTTTTTCTTTGAGCCTCAGCGCCGCTTCGACGGCATACTCATCGAAGGTGCTGATTACGGGAGCCACCCCGGGCGGCGGCACCGCCTTGTTGGCGATAGAGTCAATCTTAAAGCTCGCCGGTGGCGCTTCCGGGTCAATCACCTGCTTTACACAGACAACGATGTTCATATAACTGTTTCCCTTTCCTAACCCGGACAAGCC
>JAUYDO010000108.1 GCA_030691835.1 Dehalococcoidia bacterium
CCAGGGAACTGACCAGCGCCTACTTCAAAGAGAATACCTATGTGACTCAGGACAACCTGGGCAGACTAATACTGGTGTTTGAGTGGAACAGTGAAGGCACTCAGCTATCGGGTCAGATTACCGACCGCCTGCTGAATAAGCCGCTGGGCATCTTCTTCGGGGATAAAGCCCTGCTGGGCGATGACGGTCGTCCCATCGCGCCAATCGTCCGCGCCAGGATTACGGACCGGGGGCAGATAGAGGGCTTGAGCAGCAGGGAAGCCACGGAGCTATCCAAACTGCTTAACGCCGGCCGTATCCCGGTGCCTCTTACTGCCATCTATGAGCAGACGGTATCCCCTATCCTGGGCTCCGACTTCATCGGTATGGCCGTCAAAGCCGGTATAATCGGGCTTATCCTGATTATGCTGTTCATGATTATCTACTACCGTGTGCCGGGCGTACTTGCCAGCCTGGCGCTGATGTTCTATGCCTTCCTGGTGCTGGCGATATTCAAGCTGGTCCCGGTAACCCTGACCCTCGCCGGTCTCGGCGGTTTCATACTGTCCGTGGGTATGGCGGTTGACGCCAACGTGCTTATATTTGAGCGGATGAAGGAGGAGCTACGGACGGGTCGCACGCTGGGCGCGTCGATTGAGGCAGGCTTCAAGCGTGCCTGGTCAGCCATCTGGGATAGCAACGCCACTACCTTCATCGCCTGCATCATACTGTACTGGCTGGGCAGTAGTATCGCCGCCAGTGCGCCGGTGATGGGTTTTGCGCTGACACTGTTTATCGGTGTCGCGGTGAGCATGTTCACCGCCATCCTGGTCACCCGCACCTTCCTGCGCCTGTTCGTAGGCACGGGTCTGGCACACAAGACGTCGCTATTCACTCCGTATTTAGGTGGTAAAAATAGATGAACATTATAAATAAGAGATTCTGGTTCTTTCTGGTTGCCGCGATAATCGTCGTTATCGGCATTGCTTCTCTGTCGGTCTTCGGCTTGAAGAGCGGTATCGAGTTCAGCGCCGGCTCACTAATCACCGTGGATTTTGAAAATCAGGTTGAGCAGGGTGAACTGGTGCAGGAACTGACCAACCTCGGCTATGGCAGTACCCTGATACAGCGCACCGGGCAAGGTGATTTCATACTCCGCATGCAGGAGATAACGGGAGCCGCCAAGACCCAGCTTGAGACGGCGTTGACCAGCCGGTTTGGTAAGCTACAGGTGAAGGAGTTTGACGCCGTATCGGCGATGATAGCCTCTGAGATGACCAGGAACGCCGGCATCGCCGTGCTGGTGGCGGCTGTGGCTATGCTCCTGTACATAACGTATGCCTTCCGCCGCATGCCCAGCCCTTTCCGCTTCGGCGTCTGCGCCATAGCCGGTCTGATTTATGATGTATTCGTGGTAGTCGGTGTGTTTTCCATCCTGGGCGGCATCATGAACTGGGAAATCAACCTGATGTTCATTACCGGCGTTCTGGCGGTTATCGGCTATAGCATCAACAACATAGTAATTGTTTTTGACCGTATACGAGAGAACAAGAGCAGGGGTGTAAGCCCAAGTTTTGAAGTGATTGTCAATAATAGTGTAGTTGAAACCTTAAGCCGTTCCTTCAATACCAGCCTCACTACACTGTTTGCCCTTTTTGCTCTGGCGCTTTTTGTTGGAGCTTCTATTCAGAACTTCGTAATTGTCTTGATAGTCGGTGTTGTTTCCGGCGTATTTACCTCGACCTGCATCGCCCCGACACTGCTTGTGGTCTGGGAAAAGCACGAGTGGGGCAGGTTCCTGAGCTGGCTGCCGGCGGGGTCTAAAGCCCGGGGTGGCTGATGTCTGCTACAAGCCGTGGTGCCGTAAAGCTGTCACTCGCCGTAGTAATCGGGCTAATCGTGCTCAAGGTGGCGGTGGGACTGGTGACCGGCAGTATCAGCATCATGGCGCAGGCGCTGGACAGCTTCCTTGATGTCCTTGCCATACTCATCACATTTTTCTCAGTCAGTATAGCCGCCAAGCCGGCGGATAAAGAGCATCCCTTCGGTCACGGCAAAGTCGAAAACATCGGCGCCGTTATGCAGGCTCTGCTCATCTTCGTTGCCGGCATCCTGATAATCTACTTGTCGGCGCGCCGGATAGTCACCGGTGAGGTTGAGCTCGAGCTGACCGATGCCGCCATAGGCGTGATGGTAGTCTCAATAGCGGCCAGCATCTTCCTGTCACGTCACCTGCTCAAAGTCTCGCGCAAAACGGAGTCAATAGCGCTGGAGGCGAATGCCCACAACATTGCGGCTGACGTCTATTCCGCGTCTGCCGTGCTCGCTGGACTGCTGATTGTGCGTTTCACTCCCTTTACCGTGCTTGACCCCATTGTGGCTATTGTGGTGGCTCTCTTCATCCTGAAGGTGGGCTATGACGTGATAAGGCGCTTCTCCGGGGCGCTCATCGACGTCAAACTGCCCGAGGCTGAGGAGAACCTGATTAAGTCGACCATAATGGAGCACGGCGGACAGCTTGTCGGCTTCCATGCCCTCCGCACGCGCAAAGCGGGCAGACAGCGCTATATTGACCTGCACCTGGTGATGCCGAAGAACGCCAGCGTGGAGGAGGCGCACCGCATGACCGACCATATAGAGCAGGATATAAAGCGCAGGCTCCGGTACGCCAGCGTAATCATCCACATCGAGCCCTGTGACGATACCTGCGCCGAGTGCCCCGCCGCCTGCCCCCCGGAGAAGAAGGGGTAGAGTAGGCACAGATTTTTCCCCGTCTTAGTATACCGTGAGCTTATTTGACAACCTTCCAGTATGCGGGTATCATATGTCCATATTCTGCGAAAGGAATAATCGCAGAGAAACCTCGTCCTCGTAACATCTATCATCCAGCAGTCCGCAGGGGGATAATATGCCGTTCAAAGACTTGAGGGAATACATAGCCAGCCTGGAAGCCGAAAATGAATTGGTGCACGTTAAGCAGGAGGTGGACTGGGACTTAGAGGCGGGAGCGATAATCAGGAGGTGCACCGAGACAGGGTCGGCTCTGCCTCTCTTTGAGAAAATCAAGGACTACCCGGAGGGCTACCGGGTGTTCGGCGATCCGATAAACTCGCTAAAACGCTTTGCCATCGCCGCCGGGATACCCTCAGACCTGCCTCCCGCCGAGACCTATCGCCGGCTGATGGCTCTGTACCAGAAGGGTATGAGTAACCGGATAAAGCCGCGCGTGGTCTCGACCGGACCCTGCAAAGAGAATGTATTCAAAGGCGATGACGTAGACCTGTACCGGCTCCCTTCCCTTATGCTCCATGACGGTGACGGCGGCAGGTACATCGGCACGGCGCACATGGTTGTCGGCAAAGACCCGGATAGCGACTGGGTGAACTGGGGCACTTACCGCCTCATGCTCCATGACCGCAATCACCTCGGGGGCTACCTGGCTCCGGGCAGGGATATGACCCATATGCTCAGGAAATACGAGGCGCAGGGCAAGCCAATGGAGTTCGCAGTAGCCATCGGCACGGAGCCGGTATCACTGGCTGTCGCCATGGCTCCCGTGCCGTTCCAGGTTAGCGAGGTGGATGTCGCCGGAGGCATACGGGAAGAGCCTGTGGAGCTGGTCAGGTGCGAGACGGTTGACCTGATGGTGCCCGCCACTTCCGAGATTGTGCTGGAGGGCGTGATTCTGCCGAACGCCAGGGTGGACGAGGGACCCTTCGGGGAGTTCACGGGGTACGCCGGCTACCGGACGCCGAACCCGGTCTATAAGGTAAACTGCATTACCCACCGCCATAACCCCATCCTCACCGCTATATGCGAGGGCATTCCTGTCGGCACCGGGCACCTGGTTGCCTGTGTCGCCCGCGCCTCAATCCTCATGGACGACCTGAAGCGAGCCGGACTGCCAGTGCTGGATGTGAACGTCGTGCTGGAAACCGGCGGTTTTCTGACGGTAGTCTCCACCAGGACGCCTTACGCCAACGTCGCCCACCGTATAGCCTCGGTGGTCTGGGGCTCCAGGGCGGCGCAGAGCAGTTCGCACAAGCTGATGGTAGTGAATGATGACATAGACCCGTACAACCTGGCTGAGGTGGTCCATGCCTTCGCCACCAAGTGCCACCCGGTCAGGGGGCACTTCGCCGTGCCCAACGCGGTGGGCAACCCCCTGATGCCCTACCAGAATGTGGAGGAAAGGCGTCACGCCAAGGGCAGTCTGATACTGTACGACTGTACCTGGCCCACGGACTGGCCTGTCGAGACCGCCGTCCCACCGAAGATGTCCTTCAACTGCGCCTTCCCGAAGCACATACAGGAGAGGGTGCTGGCAAACTGGCGCAAGTACGGATTCAAAGACTAGGTCAGGAGATGCTCATGGCAACGGAGTATGAGACCTTTGTGGATAGCCTGGCAAGCCTGAAAGAGGGAGCCGAGACAGAGCTGACTATCAGGGACAGAAAGACCTATATTGCCAGAAGGGTGAAGGCGCTGGTGTCCTCCTCGCGGCAAAAGCTACCCGACGGTGACGCACTGTATATCAGATTCAGCCAG
>JAUYDO010000151.1 GCA_030691835.1 Dehalococcoidia bacterium
GTAGCCCATGACGCCTTTAAGAATGTAACGCTGGACGAGCTTAAGGGCTTTACGAAGGGTAAGCCGGTGCTGATTGACATACGCGGATTCTACAGCCGTCAAGAAGCCGAAGAAAAGGGATTTTTCTACAAGTCTCTGTAGTCCACGCCTCTTGTAGAATTCTTCAAACCATTATATAGTGTTCACTATGTCCAAATACCTTATCTTTGCTGTCGCGAGCCTGTCGCTCCTTATCGGGTCAATAAGTGGAACTGCCGTTGCAGTCGCCTTTCCCGCCATGATTAAGTCATTCGATGCTTCCCTGTTGACTGCCGGCTGGGTCATGGGTATTTATCAGCTTACGGCCACAGCGGTACAGCCATTGGCGGGCAAAGCCAGCGACGCGCTGGGCAGGAAGTTCATTTTCATGCTCTGCGTCAGCCTGTTTACTATAGGCTCTGTGCTCTGCGCAATCGCACCGAACATAGAACTGCTTATCTTTTTCCGGCTCATCCAGGCTATGGGTGGCGGCGGTTTCATGCCTTCGGCGGCTGGCATGGTAGTGGATGAATTCCCCAGGACACGGCAGAGGACGCTGGGGCTCTTCACCAGCATCTTCCCTATCGGGCAGATAATCGGACCGAACCTGGGAGGCTGGATGACCGAAGCCTTCGGCTGGAGGTCTATCTTCTGGTTCAACATCCCGCTCGGGGTCATAGCTTTCATAGCTTCGGCGATACTTTTGCGCCCTCAGCCCAGAGGGGAAAGCCAGATAGACGTCGCCGGGGCAGGGCTGTTCACTGGCTCCCTGGCCGCCCTCATGGTGGGACTTACTCTGGCTGGCAGCGGCGAAGGTTCTTCGTCGTGGGCGTTGTTCGGACTGTTGTTCGTCGTCAGCGCCGTTCTCATGCTTTCCTTCTTCAGACGACAGAGCCGGGTAAAGAATCCATTTATTGATGTTGAAATGCTCAGGCATAAGCCTTTTATAGCCGCCAACATATACAACTTTATGTACGGAGCCTGTGTTGTCGGCATAATGTCTTTCATACCTCTGTATGCCGTGTCCCTGTATGGCATGAGCGTATTGGAGAGCGGCGTAATCCTGACCCCGAGGTCTATCGGTATGATAATCGCCGCCTCGGTGACCAGCGTCTACCTGGTGCGCTGGGGCTACCGCTTGCCCATGCTCATCGGCACATCCACCCTAATAGTCTGCCTGTTTTTGCTCGGAGCCGAGGTAAAGACCGTAAATATACTGGGGACACAGCTTGGCGGCACCTTCATACTGCTGTCAATCATGCTGTTGACTGGACTTGGCTCCGGCATATCATCGCCTGCGAGCAACAACGCCTGTATCGACCTGATGCCGGACCGCATTGCCACCATAACCGGGATAAGGGGCATGTTTCGCCTGAGCGGCGGTGCTATCAGCATCGCTATCGTCTCGCTGGTACTGCATAACGCCGGCGACCTGACCCGTGGCTTTTTTATTGTCTTCTCCGGGCTGGCTTTCGTCTTGCTGTTGACACTGCCGGTTATTTTCATGATACCGGGCAAGCCCGATGTCTCCGCGCCGCTCAAGGAGTCCGGCGCCGATATGACCGGTACAGCGTAGCTATATAAACGCGTAAAATGATGATATATAATTTGTCATTGCGAGGGGCGAAGCCCCCAAAGCAATCCGTCTGTGATTGATGGGTACGGATTGCTTCGCTACGCTCGCAATGACGAAGTGTCGTTATTTCCGCAAACTAAAACCGAACGAAACCATTATCGAATATTTACCATAGTTCGTGGGTATATGAGAAACCAATATGTCCTCTGTACGGAATTTCACGAGAAGGAGGTTCCGGTTCTCCAATGACCAGAACAGGACCCTTTCCTCTATTTTCGTTTTCTGAAGATATTTTTTGTCTCCATCCATTCCTTATCCATCTTGCGCGGAAGAGTATTTGGTTACGATGACAAACGTACACATTGTCGCCTCGCTCTAATAAAAGAGGAAAGTTCTTAACAAACAAAGTTCCAGGAGCCCACGTTTTGATATAGTCTGATTCAAAATGTCTGGGCGCTGTAAATATAATGCTTGTCATTAAAAGCTCCTTTCTCTACTGATTTAATAAATAACGGACAGCTAATAGCTTCCCTCTTACCTGATAGCTGATAAATGATAGCTGACAGCTTCTACCTTACTCCTACTTATACCTCTTTACCTCAAAGCGGTAGAGCTTCACCGGCTCGTCAGGTCCGATACCGGCTTTCTGGCGGCAGATGTCTATCTGGTAGTCCACGGTATCCACGCCCTCGAGGTCGGGCAGGAGCAAGCCCTTGCGCCACTCTGTCTGCACTATAACTCCGTATTTCTTCGGGTCCAGTTCATCTTTGCCTGACACCGGTTCCGGTTTGGTCAATACATCCACGGTATAGCTCAAATCCTGTAGCTCACCGGCCCTGACGGGCGCGAAGCGCGGGTCCCTGGTAGCGGTGCTGATGGCGTTGGCGATGATTTCCTGAGCTACGTTATCCTGGCACGGCTCAAAGGTGCCGATACAGCCGCGTAAATCGCCTGCCTTTTTGATACAGACAAAGACCCCGGCTTTCTCCCTCATCTCCGGGGTAAGGTTTTGCGGTTGAGAGAACTTGCCCCCTCTGACATAGGATTCCACCGTGTCCTTTGCCAGCTTCACCAGTGGGTGCATTCCCTCTTCATTTTTGGTCATTTTATTGCTCCTTACCGGCGGGCTTCACCGGCGGGTACATTCCCTTTATTAATATTCCGGCGTAGCCTACCACGCCGCTATAATCGCCGCTGACATCGCCGCTGTTCTGGTACTTCACCAGCTCGGCGCCGCTGGCTCCCAGATCTTTAGCGGCGGAGAGCAGGGCAGTCGCCGGCGCGTAGCCGCACATCGATATGTCATACTCGTTAACGCGCTTCAGCAGTTCGTCCTCGTTGAGG
>JAUYDO010000155.1 GCA_030691835.1 Dehalococcoidia bacterium
CAGAGTCGCCTCTGGTGGCGGGGATTTTCGGGCTTCGTTCGCATGGTCTGATTTTCGGGGTTACCGGTTTCGCTTTCACGATTGGAGGCGCTATCGGTCCCAGCCTCACCGGCTACATATTTGACGCCACCCACAGCTACCAGCTAGCATTCTTAGCCTCGGGAATTGCGGCGTTGCTGGGCTTGATTTTAACTTTAGTATTAAGACCTATAAAGCATAAGAGATTGCAGGTGTGACCGGATTATCCTAGAGCAAGCGTAACTATCATTTACATACCCACCCGGACTTCAGAGAAGGGCTGAGAAGATGGTTGGAAGAACCATAAAAAATCTTGTGGGTCTACCAATATATTTCTACACTCTTAACTAAACCACCAGGCTTCCATTCACTGCCACCAAGCATGTTATACTCCCATATGAGTTGTTCTGACTCCCATAACAGAGAATTCCTATCCGCCTTAATTTTACTTTCCCTCTCCTTCAACTCATACAACATCTTGGTAAGCTTTTCGTATTCCGCGAAATCCGCAATTAATGTCCTACCTCCGAGCATAGTTTCGAAAGCTTTGGCATCTTTGTCGAATGTTTCTATCTTGCTTTTGAAGTCTTCAACTTTGCTTATAAATTCCTTAGTTTGCGACTCGTTTTCATCGAGTAATTGCTGATAATTCAGATAGCAATTATATTCTGGAGAAAATCTCCATATAGTCCTCGGATAGTTTATTGCAGCTAGACTAATCAATGCGTATTTTCTTCCGACCTCAATGAACGCAATTTTGTCAAAGCTTTCTGGAACGATGTTGTTAACCGGCTTTCCAGTTTTCATATCTATTGGTGGAGTAAGAAAACGTGGTTCTTCACCTGTACAGTCAACGAAGACTAACCCTTTATCAATGGTTTCAAAAGCGTTCAGCGCATGACCTACAGGGTCGTCTGAAAAACGTATAGTAACGAAAGCCGCTTTAATTTTCATTCTTTCTGCGTTGTTGTGTAGTTTTTCTGCAAAGTCAGTGCAGACCCTTAAATCTCGCAAATAAGTGTCTTGGTCAGTCTTACCCTGCTTTAAAAAAGCGTATAACTGCTGTAATGTTGGGTTCTGCGCCTCTTTATTATTAACCAGTTGCACGCCTCTACCAGAATAACCCACAGATAGTGGTTGCTCATCGTAGCAAACAATAAATCCGTTCTTAAGTGATGTTCGTGTTGGTTTAGGGGTTGGTGTGGTTGTGTGCATGGATGGTTTGGGCACCACCGTCGGAGACGGAGCAATGGTCGGCTCTGGTGGTAAATTAATTGTAATGCAACTTAAGGAAATACCTAACAAGTGTATTATCGCGAACGCTGTGATTTTGATTTGTATGTTAAATTTAGTCATATTGTTACTTCAAACTACATTAGCAAAAGAAGTATAGAGACGTGTTTGTATTTTGTCAACTGTGACATCAGGCAATCTTTGATTATGTGCGTATAACTAAAAGGGGTGCATCTCCGAGGAGATGCACCCCTTTTGTTTACGGTAGATAACTTATCTCTATACGTGACTCTGTTTCTTGAACCCGTACATCTTTTCGCTCAGGTCCAGGCGCGCGACTTTATCCACGCTGACGCCCTTCGGCTTGATGTATTTGATGGCGGGACCGATGTTCTTCTCCGGCTTCAGGACAAACACGTTCTCTTTGCCAGCCAGCTTGGTTTTATTGGATACTGCGCTGTTGGGGTCGTTGAAATCGCCGAAGGAGAGACAGCGCCCGATACAGGCGCGGACGCACGCCGGCTGTGCCTTCGGGTCGGCGTCGATGCGGTGTACGCAAAGCGTGCAGGCTTCCACGACGCCCTTTTGCTCATTGAACTGTATAGCGCCGTACGGGCATGCCGGGACGCACTTCATGACGCCGTCCGGCTGGTCCACGCAGGCATTGCACTTGCCCTTGGCGATGAGGACAAAACCGTCCTCGCGCTTGTAGATTGCATCCTTGGGACAAGCCGGCAGGCAGGGCGGCTCCTCGCAGTGCATACAGTGTACCGGCAAATAGTGCCGTGACAGGTCAGGGTACTTACCGTTGGTGATACTGAGCACCTGGTTCCAGGCATGACCGCCGGCGGTTGGCTCATCATCGGTGAACGGCGGGAGATTGTTCTCCTGCTTGCAGGCGATGACGCATATGCCACAGCCCAGGCAGTAGTCCATGTCAACCAGAATGCCGTATTGCTTAGCCGAGTTAGCTGTTTTTGTCATCTAAGCGCCTCCTTGTTCTTTGTCAACGACACCGGGCGGCGGGCCCTCTGCCTTGTAGACTTTACACAGAATACCTCTAAGCTCCGTCGTACCGGTGCCCGGGTCGGCGCCAAGCTCCGGGTCTACCAGGATATTACAGCTCGACTCAAAGACGCCGTATGGCGGCGGCAGCTCCGGATACCACCATGAGTGAGTGACGGAGACGACCCTGGGCATTATGCGCGGCGTAACGTCAGCCTTGAACCTTGACTTGCCGAATTTGCTCTGCACCCAGACCCAGTCACCGTCTTTAATTCCGTTCTGCGCGGCGGTATCGCTGTGAATCATCACCATCGGGAATGGCTGCATCTCGCGCAGGCGCGGCACCTGGCGGTACTGGCTGTGGAAGAAGGGATAGTTGACTTCACGCGAGCCGGTAATCAGAATCAACGGGTAATCCCTGGCCAGCTCCGGATTCTTTTCGTAGCTCTGCAGTGGGTAGCTGAACAAGGGTATCGGCGCTATCCCGTACTTTTCGAGCACGGAGGAATACAGCTCGCACTTTCCTGAGGTCGTCTGGAAGCCGGGCTTTTTGTCCTTGCGGAAGAGTCCGGTCTCATACTTCTTCCAGTCTTCAGGAGAGGGGGTGAAGCAGGTTTTGGTCAGCTCTCTAAAGGTGATGCCCATCTCTTCAAGCTGCCAGTCGCACCACTCCTCCTCCGTCTTCCAGGGCCAGATGTCGCCGCGACCCATCCTGTGAGTGAGTTCCCGGTAGATGAAGAAGTCCGGTTTGCTTTCATACACTGGTTCTATAACCTTTTGACCGGCAAAAACGCCTGCTTCCATGCTGTTGGAGACCCAGTCTCTTTCCAGCGGCGTGCAGGAGGGCAGGAGGATATCGGCGTACTGGGTCGAAGGTGTCATGGTGATGTCTGCCCAGACGATGAACTCAAGCTTGTCTCTGAGCGCCTGGATGATATATCTATCCGGCTTCTCATGACCGACCAGCGGGTTGCTATCGCAGGCGAAGTAGACCTTGATGGGGTAGGGCTTGCCGGTGACTATCTGCTTCCAGACGCCGGGCTGCCACGCCGAAGGTGCGATGGTCAGCTCCTGCTCGGAGCTGAAGGGGAAGCCGCCGGTGACGCGCTTCTCAGCCTGTCCCCTGGGCAGACCGATGCCCGGCCTGGAGCCGAGCCCGACATTTCTGAACTTCGGGAACAGCCAGCAAGCGTTCCCGCCGCGGACATCGAAGTTACCGGTAATGCACTCAAGCTGGAGGATTGCCTGGTTGATGGCGGTGGACCTGGCGCACTGGGACATGGCGACTCCCCACTCGATGCAGGCTGGCTTGGTGGTGGCGTACATGATAGCTGATTCACGTATCTTCTCCGCCGGTATCCAGGTTACTTCAGATGCCTTCTCAGGCGTCCACTCCTTGAGGTTTTCCTTAATGACGTCCCAGGCGGTCCTGCACTTTATAACCTTACCGTCAGCCAGCTTAACGTCATACGTTCCGGACATGGCGGGCTTTACGTTTGGCTTTTCGTAGGCTACCTCGGTGCTGTTCCAGATGACCGGTGCCCTGGAAATGGTATCCCAGGCGACGAAGTGGTCGGGGTTGCCGCCCTTCTCCACGTCACTGCGTCTCAGTATATTTCTGGTGTCCATCCGCACCAGGAAGGGCGCGTTGGTCCACTTCTCCACGAACTCCCTATCATAGAGTCCTTCAAATATAATTACGTGCTGCCAGGCTAGCGCCAGGGCTATATCCGTTCCCGGTCTGATGGGAAGCCAGATGCTGGACTTCTGCGCCAGGCGGGTGTACACCGGGTCTATGGCGATGAGCTTGCAACCTCTCCTGAGAGCATCGGCAATTCTGGTACCGCCTGCCCCCATGAAGTCGTTCCGGGAGTCGATAATGGTGTCTCCCCAGCCGACGATGCAGTTTGCCTTCTCGAAGTCGCGGTTTATGGCGAAGCCGGGCGGCGGCGGCATCTTGCCCGTTGTTACCGTCATCGCCGGCATCCTGGTCTTGGTGAGGCACAGGTGCCCGATGCCGATGCCGTTCGGGGTGCCGATAACGGTGCCGAAGAACTCTTTGAACGGAATATTATCAATCACCCTGCCGGTGCCCCAGCCATAGACAATGCTCTCGCCGCCAAATTTATCCCTGTAATACGTCAGCTTTTCCGCTATGGTGTCCAGGGCTTCATCCCACGAAATTCTCTGCCACTTATTTTCGCCCCTCTTGCCGACGCGCTTCATCGGGTATTTCAGGCGGTGAGGACCGTAAATATACTGTATAGCGGCGTTGCCCTTTTCACAGATACTGCCCCGGTTATGGGGACCGTCGGGGTCGCCCTCCATCTTTATAAGTTTGCCATCTTTGACGTGTGCCAGCAGGATGCATCCTCCGTGGCACAGATAGCAAGCGGTCTTGAGTACTTTAGTTCCTGTTTCGGTTTTTGGCATTTTCTCCACCTTTCTCAGTCATTATGCAGATAGCTACCGGACTTATTCTGTGGTTCTGACAGACCTCCTTCTAGCGAGTCTTGTTATGTGGGATGAATCGTACATGACCGAGCGACTAAACCAGCTTGATTATAGCAGGCGTGCCTGAGCAAAGTCAAAACCAGTTCGCTGACAACCGTTATAATAACGACTATCTTGTTGCGCCGTTGTCCATCGCTAATTTGCACAGGCTATTGGCTTCTTGCTAGAATTGATTGAGTTGAATGTGAGAAAGCGGGTGGGTAAAGAGCGGTGGCCTTATCTCTCATCATAGTCCTGGGGGCTTTTGTCTGGCTACTCTATGAGACGCGCTGGTTAACCGTCAGGTTAGCCGCTGGGGCTGCACCGTCTCTCACACACCGTCATATACCATTCAGAGAGGCATTACCGAAGCCACCTGGTCTACGCACTGCTCGAGCACAGGTGCTCAGCGGCGGAATGAAAGCCGCCATCGTTTTCCTTATCGCCGTCACCGCGGCGGAGGTAGTAACCAACTTTACCAACATTTTCTGGGGAATCATCAGCCACTCTGTTATCCTGATTGCGCTCATCGCTTATTCTACGGTGAAGGCTGGTTCCCCCGACCACAAGCTTTTTCTGACGTTATGTCTCGCTCCTCTCACGCGTATCGTCAGCCTCGCCATGCCTCTGACCCGGTTCCCTGTCATATTCTGGTATATTATCATCTATCCCACTTTGATGGTGGGAGCCTGGGTGACCATGAGGCGTGTCAACTACACACCCTATGAGGTGGGGCTGAACGCCCGTAACCTGAAGTTGCAGTGGCTTATCTCCCTCAGCGGAATCTTGCTGGGCGTCATGGAGTACGTTAT
>JAUYDO010000239.1 GCA_030691835.1 Dehalococcoidia bacterium
AAAAGCGTCCCCTTTGATATAGAGGACTACAACCCTCCACAGCGAGACCGACATCATTCCTGCCAGCTGACAGGCGCCATTGAACACCTCTCCCACAATTTCTTACAGAGCGACAACCAGCGGCTCCGGGTGCCCGGACTCCAGCTCCGCCAGTACCAGCAGGTCGCTCACTATCTTTGCCATACGCCTGGACTCCGCCTCCATAGCTCTCAGCGACTCCCGGCGGTCCTTCTCGCTCAGGTTCCGTTTGAGCAGGTCGAGGTTGCCCTGAATTACGGTCAGCGGAGTACGTAGCTCATGCGAAGCATCAGCCACGAAGTGTTTCTGTGATTGAAAGACCCTGTCCAGGTGCTCGAGCATGTGGTCGAAGGTGGTAGCCAGACGCCCGATTTCATCCGGTGGGCCCGTGTAGCCCAGGCGCCGGTTCAGGTCAGAGCTTTCCTCAATGCTCTTCGCCGTCTGGGTCATATACTCTACCGGCAGAAGCGCACGGCGTACCAGGAGCAATCCCAGAACCGCGGTGAGTACCAGGGCGAGCAGTACACCCGCCAGTAGTGCCCACTTAGCCTGAGCCATGATGGAATCGTGATATCTTAGTGACTGCCCCACTTCAAGTAACAGTGTCTGGTCGTGGAGAAACATCGGCGAGACCATGATGCGCACCCTGGCGCCCTCACCTGCGGAAACGGTCTCAATGGCGACCCTCCCGCTGAAGCCCTTTTCCAGTAGAGACGGACTTACCGGCAACTCCTGGGCACCGAGGTTGTCCGACTTCACCACCGTTTTGCCCTGCCTGTCCACGAGCTGGATATAAATGCTGGGGAAAGCAAACTCGTTTACAGGGGGCAGTTTATCATGTATGACGCTGTAGTCCAGCGGCGTTTGCAGTTCACCGGGAATCAGGGTGCCGTGCACCCTTGCCGAGTAGAGCCTGAGGTTATTGTCTACCTCGTCAGCGAGATAGTTACCGAGAAGGGTGTAGAGCACACCGCCGGAGAGGACCATGATGATTAGCAGGATGAGGCAGAACCAGAGAGTGAGCCGCCAGCGGATAGCCAAATTTTACTCCTTGAGTACATAGCCGACACCGCGCACGGTGTGAATCAATCTGGGCTTGCCGCCAGCCTCGAGCTTGGAACGCAGGTAGCGAACGTAGACTTCTATGATATTCGATTCACCGCCAAAATCGAAGCGCCAGACCCTTTCGAAAATTGTGTCCCGGCTCAAGACTTGCCTGGGGTGCCTCATGAAAAGCTCCAGCAGGTTGAACTCCTGCGCTGTCAGTTCAATACTCTCGTTGCCGCGCCGTACCTCCCTGGTAGCGGTGTTGAGCGTGAGGTCACTGAACCTCAGTATCTCCCCTTCCCGGGGCTGACGACGCCTGAGCAATGCCCTGACGCGCGCCAGAAGCTCGTCAAAGGCGAAGGGTTTGACCAGGTAATCATCTGCGCCGCTCTCCAGCCCGGCGACCCTGTCAGCGACGGTGCCCTTGGCGGTGAGCATGAGTATAGGCACATCACCCGCCTGGCGCAGGCGTTTGCTGACCTCTATGCCGTCGATGCCCGGCATCATGATGTCCAGTATCACCAGGTCTGGCTCGCGCTCGCGGGCTTGAGCCAGCGCTTCGGCGCCGTCGCCAGCGACATCAACGGCATATCCTTCGTAGCTCAAGCCTCTCTTTAGGAGACCCCGAATCTCCGGGTCGTCATCCACTGCCAGAATACGTGTCATGTCTGCTCCTGCTTAAATGATAGTCGCAACCTGATAGAGCGGTCAAGTAATGGTTGTGAGTGATTCTCGCTTCTCCTCTGTCATTCCTCCCGAAAATAGGGCGGTTCAATGCACCTGTCATTCTGAAGGAGCGAAGCGACTGAAGAATCCGTTCACGGTGAATCCGTTCACTTCGTGGTGACTCAGTGGAACCAGGATGAATCCGTCCCCCGATGAATGGATACGGATTCTTCGCTACGCTCAGAATGACATAGGAGAAGTATGAAAATATCCTCTCCCTTGAGGGGAGAGGATTAAGGTGAGGGTGAGACGATATTGTACCCCCTCACTCTCACTCTCTCCGTTCGGCTGAGCGTTCGACTGAGCTCACGCCGAAGTCTCACGACGAAGCCCACAAGGGGCGAGAGGACTCTATTTTCGGAGGAAAACCTAAATCTCCCCCGGCTCGTCTTCCACAAGACCTATCTTTATGGCATACTTGATAAGCTGGGCGGTGTTATCCACGCCGAGCTTGTGCCTAATGTTATTCCTGTAGTTCAGCACCGTCTTGACCGTCAGGAAGAGCCGGTCAGCTATCTGGTGGCTTGAGTAGCCCTCCGCCACCAGCCTCAGTATCTCTCTTTCCCGTTCCGATAGCTGTTCCAGAGGACCCGTCTTCTGCTCGGACTGGACGAGCCGCATGTAGTCATTGACCACTCCTCTGGCGATGGACGGGTGCAGGAACACCTCGCCCCGGTATGCGGCTCTTATGGCAGAGGCGAGCTCCGTGGAGGCGGCTTTCTTGGGCACGTAGGCTAAAGCACCCGCGTCCAGGAGGGAGCGGGCGTACATCAGATTATCGTGCCGGGACAGGACAACAACTCTTATCGCCGGGTTCTCTTTGAGTATTTGTCGTGTGGCATCCACTCCGCTCACCGAGGGCATACTTATATCCATGACCACCACGTCCGGCTTCAGCTCCCGCGCTTTATTGATGGCTTCGTTTCCGTCACCCGCCTCTCCCACCACCTCGATGTCTTCGTTTAGCTGTAGCAGGGAGCGGATGCCCTCTCGTACCAGGGCGTGGTCATCTGCCAGGAGCACTCTGATTTTCATTATGAGTCTTCCTTTTCTTCGTCCAGCGGCACTACGGCGATAATATGCGTCCCGGCACCGGGGCGGGATACTATACTGAGACTGCCACCCACCAGGCTCATGCGCTCCTTCATCCCCACCAGCCCCAGACCGCACCTGGGGTTCTGGGTGTCAAGCTTGCTCATATCAAAGCCACAGCCGTCGTCCTCTATCCTGACTATCAGTTTATTCTTTGTGAATCTCAGGTGGATACTCGCATTTGTGGCTCTGGCATGTTTTACAATATTGCTGACGCCTTCCTGGGTGACGCGGAACAGGGCGACCTCCTTGTCACTTGAAAGCCGTCTCTCCTTGCCGGTCACCTTCAGGTTCAGCTGGGTGCCC
>JAUYDO010000307.1 GCA_030691835.1 Dehalococcoidia bacterium
ATCCCGTGTGGCGTGCAGGGGATGTAATCAGGCTCGCCAATCATCAGCTTGCCCACGTTGACCGGATGGAAGCCGTCAACATCCTTCTTCGGGTCAATAGCATAAAGAACCCTGGTCTCGTTGATGTGCTTCGGTAGCGGCAACTGCACCAGGATGCCGTGAATCCTGGGGTTCTTGTTCAATTTGTCCACGAGCGCCAGAAGCTGCTCCTCGGCGGTGTTTGCCGGAAGGTCATGTCTCTCCGAATAAATGCCGAGCGCTATGCAGGTCTTCTCCTTCTGCCCCACATAGACCTTTGACGCCGGGTCTTCGCCAACCAGCACTGTGGCGAGCCCCGGTACCACGCCATGTTTAGCCTTGAGCTGTTCGATTTCCTGCTTCAGCTCTTCCCGGATTTGTTTGGCAACCTCGTTGCCGCTGATAATTTGTGCCGTCATATTACCCCCTTTATAGTTCAGTTATTTCTTGATATCCTGTGCTATAATTCTTGACATCAGGGCGTCAACCGCCTTCACCGCCGCGGAGGTGTCCGGCAACTCCAGCAGCGGTCTCATCTTGAGGTCATACTCATATATCTCTTTGTCCAGCGGTATTATCGCCGACGGAGTTATTCCCAGCCTGCCCAGCTCTGCCTCCACCACGGGGTCAAGCTGAGGAGGCACAAGATTTATAACAACAGACTCCCGCTTTATCCTCAGCTTCAGCTCGGTAACAAGCTCCCTTATGCGGGATACGGTGCGCACCCCTTTAACGGAATGGTTGGAGATTATCAGCAGTTCGTTTATATCCTGGGTAGTGCCCCTGCTGAGGTGCTCCATTCCCGCCTCATTGTCCATGACGATATACGCGTAGTTCTCGGAGAGCCTGTCTATAAACTTCTTGAGGATAAGATTGGGATAGCAGTAGCACTCAGGACCCTCGCCCCTGCCCATGGACAGCAGGTCGATGCCCTTGCTCTCGATAATTATGCTGTTCAGCTTGAAGTCGAGATAAGCCTCTTTGGTCATGCCCTGGGGTATGTCTATCTTGTCACGCTGAAATACATCAAGCACCACGCCTACGGTCTTCTCAGGCGGCACCACCAGCCCCAGGCTTTCGCCGAGGTTGGCATTCGGGTCGGCGTCGACAGCCAGAATGGGACCCTTCCCGTTCTTCTTCAAGTAGCGGATAATCAGGCTGGACATGGACGTCTTACCGCTTCCGCCTTTGCCCGCCACTGCTATGGAAAAAGCCAAGATATCCTCCGTTCCTATTTTGTCTTCCGGGCGCTAGCCAGCTTCTTGCTGACGGTAGGAAAGGCATCGGTATTGGTGTGCGGCAGGAACAGCGCCGCCACATAGTTGCTCACAAAATCAGGGTTCTCACTCAGCTCAAAATTGGTCATCATCTGAGCCACCCTCCGGGCATCGTCCATGAGGTCGGTGGAATAGGATACCAGTCTCGCTCCGGAGAGTGAGCCGTTACCGATGAAGATGAACCGGTCTCTGGGTATATCAGGGAGCATACCGATGGTTATAGCCTTCTCTATATTGACACTGCTGCCGAAGTTTCCGGCAAGTATAACCTGCTCGAAGTTCCCGTAGTCCATCGACACGGCTTTGGTCAAGGTCTGACAGCCGGCGAACATGGCGGCTTTGGCGCGAATGAGGTTATCTATGTCCACCTCGGTGATGACGATGTCGTGGTCGGTCTGAGTCTCATGAGCCCAGGCAAGAACATACTCGTACCCGTCAATGCTCTCCCTTATTCTTTTTGTAGGCAGCTGGGTGTTGAACTTGCCGTCCTGCCCGATAGCGCCGACCTCCAGCAGTCCGGCGACAATGTTTATCATGCCCGAACCGCAGATTCCCTTGGGCTTCTCGTCACCGATGGTGTGAATGGTCGGTTCGTACGTCTTCGGGTCAATCTCGAAGTCCTGTATAGCGCCTTTCCTGGCGACCATGCCGTGCCTTACGCCGCCGCCCTCGAAAGCCGGTCCCGCCGAGCAGGATGCGGTAACCATCCACTCCGAGTTGCCGATGACTATCTCTCCGTTGGTGCCGATATCCATATAGAAGGTCAGGGTGCGGCGCTGGTGCACACCGGCGGCAATGACGCCGGAGACTATATCACCGCCGACATAGCTGGAAACCGCCGGGAAGGTATAAAGATATACGTGGTCAGCGAGATTTATGCCCACCGTGTTAGCTTTTACCGGCGGGAAGAAGTTCGCCACCGGGACATAGGGCGCTAACCGGATGTACCTGGGGTCTAGCCCCAGAACAAGCTGGGTCATGGTGGTGTTGCCAGCGACAGTCAGGTGACCGATGTCTTTTCTTTCAATCCCGCTCTGGAAGAGCATCTCATCGATGTCATCATTTATGGTGGAGACCACTGCCTCTTGCAGTGTCTTGAGTCCGCCGGGTTTCTGGCTATAGGCTATGCGCGTGATTACGTCGGCGCCGTATTTAATCTGCTTATTAAAAGCTATATGTTCGGCTATTACCTTGCCGCGGTTAAGTTCGAGCAACTGTCCGCATACAGTGGTGGTACCGATATCAATGGCGAGCGAGTAATGCTTCTGTCTTGTATCGCCGGGTTCAACGTTCATCACCCTTGGCCGGCGCCTCTGCCCGGCTGGTTTCGCCGCGGTTATGAGCGTGGTCACGGTAACCTTCCAGTTTCCGTCGCGCACCACTTCAGCGAGCTTCTTGACGACCTCAAAATCCACCCACATATTGCTCAGACCGTACTGCTGTTTCAATGCCCTGAGCAACCGTGAAAGGTCAGCGGCATTGTCTTCGATGGTGGGCGGTGTC
>JAUYDO010000054.1 GCA_030691835.1 Dehalococcoidia bacterium
CGCTTTCTTTTTGACCATGCTATTCCCCTGCATCCACCCTTTGATTTTTATAAGCTCGTGTTGAGCCTGAACCAGGTACAGGCATTTTTACGTCGCTGAACTGCCGCCATCTACGGGAAAAGCGACCCCGGTAACGTATGACGCCTCGGCGGAAACGAGGAACAGCGCCGCCTGCGCTATCTCCTCTTCTTTCCCCGAACGCTTCATGGGAACAGTCCTCTCGATAATATTCCTGGTCAGCTCGGCAGGGTCTACGCCGGGGTTGCGGGAAGAGAATAATGGCCAGAGCGGGGTAGTGGTAATCGGTCCGGGGCAAATACAATTTACGCGGATATTATCCTTTGCCAGATAAAGAGCCAGGGCTCTGGTCAGCATAATGAGACCCGCTTTGGCTACTGAATAGCTCGGCGACCCGGCGGGAGATGGATGTACACCCGATGATGAGCTGGTAAACAGAATATTGCCTCCGCTAACCTTTCTCAGCTCCGGAACGGCGTATTTAGCCCCGAAGTAGCCGGCTTTCAGGTTTATCGCCATGCTCTGGTCATAAGCCTCTTCCGTGGTAAGCTCGAGGAAGCCGGGACCCGGTATCCCGGCATTGTGGTAGAAGATGTCCAACCTGCCGAATTTGTTTACCGTTTCCTGCATCATCTTTTCAATTTCGGCTACCTTCGATACGTCAGTGTGAATGAAAATAGCCTGCCCGCCGGCTTTGTTAATCATTTGAACAGTGTCATTTGACTCCTTGTCTTTGATATCGGCGATAACTACTTTAGCTCCTTCCCGGGCAAATAGTTTTGCCGTAGCCTGCCCGATGCCCGTGGCGGCACCCGTTATCACCGCGACCTTTCCATCCAGTTTCATGGATATAAACCTCCTTTTATAGCCATTCGACCAATAGTCAGTTCCCGTTCCAAACACTTCCAAAGATTTCAGAGGATAGAGAATTTGTAACATAGCTGGGATTTATTGTCAATGTTAGACGGGTTGATAACACAACTAGCTCTGTTATAAAATGGGGTATTATGCTCAAACATTCCCCTATTAATTCCTTAATGAGAGGTGAGCGATGGGCTTAAAGAATAGATATTTGCTAAGGGTCGACCTTAGCACAGGGAAAGTTGAACGGGAAGAGCTGCCCGGCGAATACCTTCGAAATTATCTCGGGGGACGGGTCCTGGGAGACGTGTTGCTGTATAACGAGTTGTCTGTGGGTGTCGACCCCCTGTCGCCACAGAACAAGCTGATTTTCGGCACGGGACCGCTCACGGGCACCAGCGCTCCGGGTAGCCCGCGCTATATCGTCCACAGCAAATCACCGCTCACCGGGTTGTACCTGAACGGTCTTGCCGGCGGCTATTTCGGTCCGGAACTGCGGAGGACGGGGTACGACCTGGTTATTATTGAGGGTAAATCCGAGAAGCCGGTGTATCTGGTCATCACCGATGAGGTTGAATTTAGAGACGCCTCTCCTGCCTGGGGAATGAACACCCGTGATACTCAAGATTTCATAAAAGATGAGCTTAACGACAGCAATATTAGAATCGCCTGTATCGGTCCGGCGGGAGAAAACCTGGTCCTTTATGCCTGCATTGTCAACGAGCGCAGAGGTGTCAGTCGCGGTGGCGCTGGCGCGGTGATGGGTTCCAAAAATCTTAAGGCTATTGCTGTCAGGGGAACAAAGAAGGTAGAGGTAGCTGACCCGGCGGCTTTCCAGAAGGCGGTTAAACATGCCCTGAGCGATATAGCCAGTAACCCGGAGAGGAGCAAGCAATACCCGCTCTACGGCAGTATGGCGGCAATGCCAACCCTGCATAAGGCAGGCATGACCCCGTGGCGGAACTGGCAGGACGCCAGCTATCCGGGCGGCGAAAGCCTATTCCCGCAGACCTGGCGGGAAAAGTATGTCAGGAAAGACGTCCGCTGTGCTCCACCGTGCAACATCAAGTGCTCCAAATTATCTCTGTCAAGCACGGGACCGCACGCCGGGGCGCTCTCCGAGGGCATAGAATACGAAACGGAGTATGCGCTGGGCGCTTGCTGCGGTATCACCGAGCAGTCAGCGGTCATTGAAGCTGACGCGCTCTGTGACGATTATGGTCTGGACACCATCTCAATGGGCGTATCGCTGGCTTTCGCCATGGAGTGCTACGAAAAGGGTATTATCACTGCTCAGGACACCGACGGGCAGGAAATCAGGTTCGGGAAGGATAACCTGCTACCCAGGCTGATACGTGATACCGCCTACCGCCAGGGTTTCGGGGAGCTTCTGTCACGGGGCACCATGAGAATGGCACAGGTTTTCGGCAAAGGGTCCGAGGCATTTGCCATGCACGTCAAGGGTATGGAACTGGGAGGCTACGACCCGAGGGGAGCCAAGAGCGTGGCGCTGGTCTACGCCTGCGGGCCCCGCGGCGGTTGCCATAAAGCAGGCGGCTCCGGCAACGGGCAGTCGCTCAAAGAAATCGCCACCGGGGAGGCGCGCTACCGGACGGAAGGTAAAGCCGCCCTCGCCAAACATACCAGGGAAAACAGGGTATTGGCGGATTCTGCCATCATGTGCATCTTCCCGCAGATGGTTATCAGAGATGAGACCCTGGCAGAACTGCTCAACGCCGCCACAGGATTAAATTTGAGCGTCAGCGACCTCTATACCATTTGCGAGCGGGGAAGCAACATAGAGCGAGCCTTTAACGTCAGAGAGGGCGTGCGCCGGAGCGCGGACACACTGCCACGCAGGTTGCTTAAAGAGAGCGTGAAGTCAGGTCCAAATGTCGGTCAGGTGGTAGAGCTGGACACATTACTGGATGACTTCTATAAGCTCTGCGGCTGGGACATCGAGACCGGCATTCCGACTCCAGCCAGGCTCAGAGAGCTGGGACTGGAAAAGATTGCTGAGGATATGGAGAGCTATTTACAGAGAAGGTGAAATACTGCATACTAACCCGGACAAGCCGGAATTAAGAAGAGCCTGACAGGCGCGGAGGCCTGTCGTACCGGTAGGACAGGCGTCCCTTCAGGGAGAACCTTCTGGGTGAACCCTGCCTGTCAGCGAATGTTTTTCCATCCTGAATCAAGTTCAGGACAAGCTTTGCGCAAGATTTTATTATTAAGGGACTAAATATCTGCATAGTAGGGGTTGATTATGAAATCACTTCAGACTTTCACGTTCAACAGGGAGAATGCCGTTCTGGTGATTGTAGACATGCAGAACGAGTTCTGCAAACCGGGCGGCAAGCTGTACAACGAGACCAGCAGCCTGATTATACCGCAGGTTATATCCGCCAACCGCCGGCTCGCCGGGCGGGCGCGCGGGGCAGGCATCCCCGTGATATACATCAGGGGGTGTCGCACCCTGCGTGAGCCTGAATTCACCGTCTTTGGCGTACCGCCACACCTGGAACTGGGCGGCTGGGGCGCTGAAATCGTTGATGAGCTTAAGCCTGAACCCGGAGACACGGTGATACAGAAGTTCTCCCACGACCCGTTCTACGACACGGAAATAGACAGGATACTGCAGAAGCTGGTCTATGAGCCTGCGAAATGCCACGCGGTGGTTACCGGCGGAGCGGTGAATGTATGTCACTACCATGCCGTGATGGGCTTCCATGTCAGGGGCTACTGGACGGTGGTTCCGGTGGATAGCGTCTATTACTTCAGCGATGCCGACAACCAGCGGGCTTTGGAGCAGTTCTCCCACATGGCTTATCCCAATATCTTCCTGTCCCGTTCCGACCTGGTCAAGACTAAGCAACTCTAATCCCTTTTCTGCTGTCACTATAATGAATGGAGGTAAGTATGAGACTTAAAGACAGGGTAGCGATTGTTACCGGAGGTGGCAGAGGTATCGGCAAGGCATTCTGCGCCGGGCTAGCCAGCGAAGGTGCCAGAGTGGTCGTAGCTGACATAAACATGGAGTCTGCCAGTGCCACGGCAAAGGAACTGGAGCAACAGGGGAAGGAAGTAATCGCCGTTAAGACGGATGTATCCGATGAGAAGAGTACGCTCGGCATGGCGGAGAAAGCGGTTGAGAGGTTCGGCGGCATCGACATCCTGGTCAATAATGCGGCGTTTTTTACCCCGCTCGGGCTGGGAAAAACATGGGACAAGGTAGATGTCGAGGAGTGGGACAAGGTTATGTCGGTTAACCTGAGAGGTCTGTTTCTTTGCTCGCGAGCGGTTTTCCCTCATATGCTCGCCCGTGGAAAAGGCAAAATAATTAACATATCCTCCACCACGGCTTATCGCGGCCTGGTCCGTGGGATACACTACGTGACATCCAAGGCAGGCGTGCTCGGATTTACCCGCGCCCTGTCGCGCGAGCTTGCCGGTAAGAATATCAACGTGAACTCGATAGCGCCGGGGCTTACCTTAAGCGAGGGCGTAGTCGCCGGCGGCGGTTTTGTAACCCAGGAAGACTGGGCGAAAATGCGCACCCTGCGTTGTTCTCAGAAAGACCTCTACCCGAAGGACATGGTAGGCGCTATGATTTTCCTTGCATCGGATGAGAGCGGCTCCGTTTATGGGCAGACTATTGTAGTGGATGGCGGCATGGTGTTTGTTTAGCCCGGGTCAGCAGGCTAAACGCATCGTATCGCTAGATTCTATCTGCCGTTGTCCAGCGCTCTTATGCGCTCACGCCACTTCGGAATGACATCCGGATTAACCACGTATTTTGGGATTTCGCCCCGTAAAGCGGTCACGCAGTTCTCCATCTGCACCACCGGTAGCTGCCATTCGTTGTCCGGGTTCAGCCCCGCGGCATGGGGCGTATACAGCGTCTTGAAATAGAAGTCTTCATCCAGCAGGGGATTATCGGGTCGCGGGACCTCCGGTTCAAAGACGTCCAGAGCCGCCCCGGCTATCCATCCTTCTTTCAGCGCCTTAGCCAGCGCCGATTCATTAACCAGACCTCCGCGCGCGGTGTTTATCAGGTAAGCCGTGGGTTTCATCAGCCTCAACCGGGCTTCTCCTATCATTCCTCTGGTCTGCGCGTTCTGCACGGCGTGGAGCGTAACGAAGTCTGACTCTTTGAGGAGGGTATCCAGGTCAACCAGTTTGACGCCGAGCGACTGGGCTTTCTCCGGAGCGGCGTGAGGGCTGAACGCCAGGAGCTTAACGCCGAAGGGCGCGAGCAACCGCGCTACCCTGGAGCCGATTCGCCCCAGCCCCACGATGCCGACAGTCTTGCCGTACAGGAGGGTGCTGTAGACACTGCGCCACTTGCCGCGGCGGGCATTGTAGTCGGCAAGCTTAAATTTCTT
>JAUYDO010000129.1 GCA_030691835.1 Dehalococcoidia bacterium
ATCTATGCTATCTATTTTATAATCACTCTTGCTTCTGCTGCCTGTTTTATCACTTTACCAATAACCTTAGCCTCTGGCAATTGCTTCGTCAGCCCGTCGGCGTGCTCCGGGGCGCAGACCACCGCCATGCCGATGCCCATGTTGAACACGTGATACATCTCATCTCTGTCTATGTTTCCTTTCTTCTGTATCAAGTTGAAGAGCGGCGGTACTGCCCAGGCACTGCTGTCCAGCTCCGCCGCCATGCCTGCGGGCAGAATGCGGGGTACGTTCTTATAGAAACTGCCGCCGGTGATGTGCGCCAGCCCCTTGATTTGTGGCAACGACGGCTTGAGCTGGTTATAGTAACAGCGGTGGGGCTCAAGCAGCGCTTCACCCAGAGTCCTGCCCAGCTCTGGATAGCGGGTATTCAATGCGGCTGGGGAGACGCCAAAGAGCTTGCGCACCAGGGAGTAGCCGTTGGTGTGCAGTCCGCTCGACGGCAAGCCGAGAATGACATCGCCGGGTGAGATTTTCTCGCCCATCGTGAGCCTGTCTTTTTCCACCACCCCGATGATGAAGCCCACCAGGTCGTAGTCACCCGGGGCATAGACGCCCGGCATCTCGGCGGTCTCCCCGCCGATGAGGGAACAGCCGACCTCGCGGCAGGCGCTGACCAGACCTTTGACTATTTCCTGCACCTGCTCCGGCACCAGCTTGCCAACAGCGATATAATCAAGAAAGAACAGCGGCTCAGCGCCGCAGGTTGAGATGTCATTGACACAGTGGTTGACTATGTCCATGCCGATGGTGTCGTGCTTATTCAGGGCGGCGGCTATTTTCACCTTGGTGCCGACCCCGTCAACATGGGACACCAGCACGGGCTGTTTATAGCCCTTGAACTCATAAAGCCCGCCGAAGAAGCCGATACCGCCCAGCACTTCAGGGCGGAAGGTGGAGCGGGCATACTGCCCAATCCACTTCTTGACCTTTAAGCCTAAATCTATGTTGACGCCGGCTGAGGCGTAGGTCTCTTTGATAGGCGGCTTGCTGCTTTGCTGTTGCACCCTATCCCCCCGCTTAGTCCCCTTCCCCTGTCAGGGGAAGGGGAGAATATATTATCTAGGAGGGGTCTGCACCCTTCAGGGTGAACCTTCAGGATGAACCCCTCTTAGACACCCCAGTTCTCACCTCCCCCGCACAGAGAGGCGAGTCCACCTGAGGCGGGAAGGCTAACGTCATTCTTCAAAATCCAAATGACGGACTAAAAACCCCCTTAATTCGGAAACTCCCCGCCACCACCCGGGCGCCGGTCCGACCGGACGATTAAGATTTTAGCCCCGTGCGGAGCTATACCGCAGAAGCCTTGACATCGGCTGGCAGGAGAGACTCCAGCGCCAGCTTATCCATCTCAAGTTGCACCGGTATGGGATAGTCACCGGTGAAGCAAGCCATGCAGAACATCTCTTTGGGCAGTGCCACAGACTTAATCAACCCATCGATGCTCAAGTACCCCAGCGAATCGGCGCCGATGAACTCCCTGACCTCGTCCACGGTCTTGTGAGAGGCGATAAGCTCCCATCGCGTAGCCATGTCCACGCCGAAGAAGCAGGGATGGCGTATGGGCGGTGCGCAGATGCGCATGTGCACCTCTTTAGCCCCGGCTTTCTTGAGCAGGCTTATCACCTTGGGCGTGGTGGTGCCGCGCACGATGCTGTCATCAACCACCACCAGCCGCTTGCCCTCAATCATCCGCGGCATGGGATTGAACTTAAGTTTGACACCCAGGTCTCTGATGCGCTGGTCCGGGGCGATGAAGGTGCGTCCCACGTAGCGGTTCTTTAGCAGTCCCTCACCGACCGGTATTCCCGACTGCTGAGCGTAGCTCATGCCGGCGGCGGTAGCCGAGTCCGGCACACCCATCACCAGGTCGGCGTCTACCGGATATTCCTCAGCCAGTTGCCTGCCCATTGCCTGCCGGGCTTCGTAAATCAGCTTGCCGTTTATTATGCTGTCCGGTCTAGCAAAGTAAATATACTCGAAGATACAGGTAGCACGCCTCTCCGACTCCTCGTGATAGCTGGTGACGCCGTTCTTATCAATGGCGACTATCTCTCCGGGCTCAATCTCGCGGATGAAGGCGGCGCCGATGTGGTCCACGGCACAGCTCTCCGAAGCGAGGACCCAGCCACCGTTGAATTTGCCCAGGCACAGCGGGCGCACGCCAAAGGGGTCGCGCACTCCGTATAGTTTATCCTCGGTCAGAATCACCAGCGAATAGGCGCCGCGCATACGGCGCATGGCAAAGCGTATCTTATCTACCCAGTCTTTCTCGTGGGATGAATGGATGAGGTTGGCGATGACCTCGCTGTCGGTGGAGCTACTGAAGGTGTAGCCTTTCTCGGAGAGCTCTTTGTAGAGGTGTTCGGTGTTGACGATGTTGCCGTTGTGCGCGATAGCCATGGTGGTGAGGTCACTGCCGACAATAATAGGCTGTGCGTTACATATGCGGCTGGAACCTGTGGTGGAGTAGCGGTTATGACCTATGGCGATATCGCCGGTGAGCTGAGCCAGAGACTCTTCGCTGAACACCTGCGATACCAGCCCCATTCTGGCATAGACCTGTATTCTCTTGCCATCAGACGTAGCGATGCCGGCGCTTTCCTGACCACGATGTTGTAGAGCAAACAGTGCGAAGAAGGTAATCCGGGCTACATCTTCACCTGGGGCATAGATTCCAAATACGCCACACGATTCGTGCAAGCTTACTCACCTGTACCGGCTGACTGCAACACAATAATTATAGATGATTTCAAAGCTAGGGTCAATTTGACCAAGCACGGGAGCAAGAAACGCTCACCCTCAATTCCTCCACATTCCCGAAACAGAAAGTAAGAACCGAAAGAGAGGGCAGTTTGCCCCCTCATTATTGGACTCGATTACAGCTAGACTCAGGACTTTGTAAGGTATTTCGCGACCCTGGCAAGTAGCTCGTCCGGCTTTACGGGCTTATCAATATAGTCCTCGGTCTCAAGGGTATAGCCCCGGCTCACCGGTATCGAACTGCCGGCGCGCTTTGCCGCAAAGCCGGTGAGCATGATTACCGGGATTTTGCTGAGCTGTGGGTCGGCTTTGATTTGCTCCGCGGCGGTAAATCCGTCTTTTACCGGCATTATCACGTCCAGAAGGATTAAATCCGGCTTCTCCTTCTTTGCCTTTTCAATCCCTTCATTTCCCTCGTGAGCCACTACTACCTGGTAGGGTTTGCTTTCCAGGACCATCCGGGTAGATTCTACAAAATCAACGTCATCGTCAATTAACAGTATCTTTGCTATCTTCGTAACCACGCGCTACCTCCTTGAGACTCTTTCTAGGGCTTCTTTTTAAGTTTGAGCAGATGCTGTACTCGTTCCAGGAGAATATCAGGGGATATCGGTTTCTCCACGTAGTCATCCACGTTCAGTTCAAGACCGGTCTCCAGCTCGTAGCGGCGGTGGCTCGCCTCCTCTCTCACTGAGGAAAGTATCAATATGGGCATACTTCTGTACTTTGACCAGCGTGCGTCCTGCAGCTCCTTGCACACGGCGAAGCCGTCCATCTTGGGCATGAGCAGGTCCAGAATCAGTAAATCCGGTTTTTCCGCCCTCAGGCAGGCAAGCCCCTCAATGCCATTCCTTGCCGTGACAATGGTGTACCCCTGTGTCTCCAGAATCATGGTTGTCGCATCAAGAATGTCCGGGTCGTCATCAACTACCAAAATCTTCGGCATATTCTCCTCCCTCGGCAAAGACTATTATAGTATAGGTCTGGGTAATAATCCAGCCTTCTCCGCAATCTGCGGCACAATCTCCTCCCATCCCACCGCCATGATGTGAATTCCATGGACACCGGGAATATCCTTTAGCTGTTCGATAATCTCGAGCGCAATCTTCAGTCCT
>JAUYDO010000233.1 GCA_030691835.1 Dehalococcoidia bacterium
CAGCGCTGGCGGTAGCCGGTGCCGCCTAACAGGGATTATTCCGCAATCCTATGGCTGACCCCTACCTTATCGGGCTGGCACAGGGAGCGGCGCTGGGTGCCGTGGTTGGCTTCCTCCTGCCCTGGCCACTGGTCGGCTACAGCCTTATCCCACTGCTCGCCTTTCTGGGCGCTTTGCTGGCAGTCGCTGCCGTCTATGTCATCGCCAGGGTAGGCAAGACCCTGCCCGTAACCACCACGATTCTGGCGGGCATAGCTGTTGGCGCTTTCATGGCATCAATCACCTCTTACCTGACCATTATCTCTGGAGACAAGCTGCACGGCATAATCTCGTGGCTCCTGGGCAGACTGTCTCTGGGCAACTGGGAACAGCTAGCCATAGTCACGCCCTACGTGGTGGTCGGCGTGGTCATTATCTGGCTTTATGCCCGACCGCTTAATGTGATGCAGCTTGATGAAGAGCAAGCACAGCAACTGGGAATTAACGTGGAGCGGGTCAAGCTGATTTTGCTGGCGGCGGCGACGCTCATTACCGCCGCTGCCGTCAGCTTCGTGGGTACTATTGGCTTTGTGGGCATTATTGTGCCTCATGCGGTGCGCCTCATCTGGGGTCCTGACCATCGCTCTCTCCTGCCGCTCAGCACCTTTGCCGGGGCAAGCCTGCTCATCCTGGCTGATACCGCGGCACGGTCAGTACTGCCGCCCACTGAGATTCCGGTGGGTGTGATTACTGCCTTTCTGGGCGCGCCCTTCTTCCTGTATCTGCTGAGGCGCAAGAAGAGGTCAGTTTTTTAGAATGATTACGCTGGAACTAAAGAACCTTTCACTGAGCTACGACCATCACCTGGTGGTCAAGAACATGAGCTTCCGGGTGGTGCCCGGTGAGCTGGTCGGGCTTATCGGACCCAATGGCTGTGGCAAGACGAGCATCATCAAAGCCCTGAGCCGCATTATCCACCCAGCTTCCGGCGAGATTTTGCTGGACGGTAAAGAGATAAGCCGTATTCCGAGAGGAGAGCTGGCTCGCTTAGTCGGCGTGGTGCCACAGAACCCCTCCCTCCCCGCAACCTTCACCGTCTTTGAGGTGGTACTTCTGGGCAGGAATCCTCATCTTGGACTCATGCGCAGTGAGGGCGCCAGAGACCTGGCTATCGCCGGGTGGGCGATGGAGAGGACGGCAACCGGAGAGCTTGCCGACCGCAGGATGGGTGAGCTTTCCGGCGGTGAGAGACAGCGGGTGACCATCGCCCGTGTTCTCACCCAGGAGCCGAAAGCTATATTGCTGGACGAGCCCACCGCCAATCTGGACATCAGCCATCAGGTGGGAATCCTTGACTTGATTAAGAAGCTCTGTCTGGAGAAGAAGCTTGCGGTGCTGGTGGCGCTCCACGACCTCAATCTGGCGGCTCAGTACTGCGACCGTTTGCTTTTGATTAAGGACGGGCAGATTCATGCCGAAGGGACACCATCAGAGGTCATCACGCCTAAAAACATCGAAGAGGTATACGGGGTGGAGAGCTGAGTCTACCCGCACCCGGCAAGTCACCTACCCATAGTTCTGCCCAGGGGAGGCTTCAGCAAACTGGCTGAATCCGAGGCACAAGAGTAACCGATGGACATACTAATAATCTTAGCCGGTGCACTGGCGCTTGACCTGCTCCTGGGCGAGCCGCCGCTTGCCCTTCACCCCGTGGTGTGGATGGGCAGGTTCACCTACCTCTGGGAGAAGCCCGGCTTCGGCATGCGCCCTGCGGCGCAGTTTATATTCGGAATGTTCATGACCCTGGTCACTGTAGCGCTGTTCGGCGCTGCCGCCTATTTCATACTGTTTGAACTCAGGAGCATCAGCTACGCGGCATACCTGGTAGCCGGGATGGCACTGTTCAAGTGCACCTTCTCACTGAGAGAGCTAAGGCGGTCGGCGCTGAGGATAAAGCGCCTCTTAGATGATAACAAGCTGGGCGAAGCCCGCTCCGGACTGCGGGCGCTGGTCAAGCGCGATGCGCGGGACCTCTCCGAGCCGCTGGTCGTCTCGGCGACCGTGGAGTCGGTGGCGGAGAACGCGTGCGACAGCTTCGTGGCGCCGCTGTTCTACTTCCTTTTGCTGGGCGTGCCCGGAGCCATGGCTTACCGCGTCATAAACACCCTGGACGCCATGATTGGCTATCACGGCAAGTACGAGTACCTGGGTAAGTTAGCCGCACGGCTGGATGACGTCGTTAACCTCATTCCGTCGAGGCTGACTGCCCTGCTCATAGTCCTTGCCGCCTTTCTGCTCAAAAGAAATGGTAGGGCATCATGGCGGGTCATGGTCAGCGACCACGCCCGGACCGCCAGTCCGAATGCCGGCTGGCCCATGTCGGCGGCGGCGGGAGCGCTCGGAGTCCAACTGGAGAAGGTGGGTCATTACAGGCTGGGACAACCTGCTGTGCCACTGGTGCCACAGACCATCAGCGCCGCTCTGAGGTTGATAGACCTCTCTGCCCTGCTCTGGGTGATAATATGTTTTGGAGTGAGCTACTTTGTCACTGCGCCCCAGACCTGAGATAGAAAAAATCGAGACCTGTCCGCACGGCGGACCTGACTACGCCGAGTTGGCGTCGCTGGGGCTTGAATGTGAACGGGTGCTGGACTTCAGCGTCTGCTGTAATCCCTATCCGCCGCCGGCGGCGGTCAGGAAGAGCCTGCGCGATGCCGCTATAAATCGCTATCCTGATTCCGGGGCTACGGAGTTCAGGCAGGCGCTGTACCGCAGTCTGGGCGTCCCTGCGGCGAATATTCTGGCGGGCAGCGGCACCACGGAGCTTATCCGGCTCATCGCACTGGCTTATCTCGACAAGGGTGACAAAGTCCTTATTCTCAAACCCACCTATGGCGAGTATGAGCTTGCCTGCCAGCTGGCGGGCGCTGAAATAGTTGAGCAGAGGGCAAGGGAGAGGGACGGTTTCTGGCTCAGCACGGAGGAAACGGCTGACCTCGTCAAACAGCACCGCCCGAAGGGGATTTTCATCTGTAATCCGAATAACCCTACCGGGCAGTATTTCTCAAGAGCAGAAGTGGAAACTGTTTTGACTGGCTGTGAAGATAGCCTGCTTGTGCTGGATGAGGCTTATGTCACCTTTGTTGACCGGAGGTGGTCATCCCTGGGACTCATCAAACAGGCTAACGTGGTCATTTTGCGCTCCATGACCAAGGACTATTCCCTGGCTGGCTTGCGCCTGGGCTACGCCATCGCCAGCGAGGAAATCATCAGTACCCTGCGCCGTGTCTGCCCGCCCTGGAACGTGAACGCTATCGCCCAGAAGGCTGGAACGGAGGCGCTCAACGCCGATGGCTATCTCGCGGAGTGCCGGGATAAGCTCAGGCGCTCGCAGGAGTACCTGGTAGACAGGCTACGGCGGCTGGGGATGGCGCCTCTGCCAACAAAGGCAAACTTCTTCCTGGTGAAGGTGGGGAACGGCAGGGCTTTCCGTCAGGCTCTGCTCAGACGAGGCATTCTGGTGCGCGACTGCGCCTCGTTCGGATTGCCGGAGTACGTACGCATCGCTCCCCGCACCATGACCGAGTGTAAGAAGCTGGTATCCGCTATAAAGACGATGAAAGATAGGAGGGAATAAAATACTTAAGACTATGTCACAGTTAGTATCAAACACAATTGAAAAAATAGGTACGCTTGATGCGAAAGCGATGGCTCAGGCACGCGCCCGCCAGGACACGCTGACCAAGCCGCCGGGTAGCCTGGGCAGGCTGGAGGAGCTCTCCATCCAGCTTGCCGGTATCCAGGGCAAACCCATCCCGCAAATCAAGCACAAAGTCATTATCACCATGGCCGGTGACCACGGGGTCGTGGCTGAGAAGATAGGGAACTGGCCTCAGGAGGTCACCGCCCAGATGGTCTACAACTTCCTGCGCGGCGGCGCCGGGATTAATGTCCTCGCCCGTCATGCCGGTGCCAGGGTGGTAGTGGTTGACATCGGGGTAGCGTCTGAACTAAAAGCTGACCCCAACCTCTTATCGCGGAGGGTTGCTCCCGGCACAAAGAACATGGCGCAGGGTCCAGCTATGACCAGGGCGCAGGCGGAAAAAGCGATAGAGACAGGTATTGAGATGGTAACCGCCGAGGTCAAAAAGGGGCTGGATATAGTGGGCACCGGCGACATGGGAATCGGCAACACTACCCCCAGCAGTGCCATATGCGCTGTCATGACCGGAAGGCGTCCGGCAGAGGTCACGGGCAGAGGCACGGGGCTGAGTGACACACAACTGGCGCACAAGATAGCCGTGATAGAGAAAGCTCTCGCCATAAACCGCCCCGACGCGGCGGACCCGGTCGACGTGCTGGCGAAGGTGGGCGGATTCGAGATAGGCGGTCTTGCCGGGGTGATGCTCGGAGCGGCGGCGCACCACGTCCCGGTGGTCCTCGACGGTTTTATCTCCGGCGCCGCGGCGCTGATAGCCG
>JAUYDO010000259.1 GCA_030691835.1 Dehalococcoidia bacterium
TTGAAAAAGTATGACGCCGTGATGGATGAGTTCAGGTCCGATATGTCCGCCACCAAAACCTGGGCACACGTCACCTACCCCCACCTCAGCAAGCACACCGTCGCCTATTTCTCTATGGAGTTCGCCATTCATAGCTCCCTCCGGCTTTATGCCGGTGGACTCGGCGTGTTAGCCGGCGACTTCTGCAAAGAAGCAAGCGACCTGGGTTTATCCCTGATAGGCGTGGGCTTTATGTATCCCCAGGGCTATTTCTATCAGCATATATCGCCAATCGGCTGGCAGGAAGAAATCTACCGCGAACTGAACTTCGCTGAGTCGCCGATTACGCCGGTACTTGACGGTAAAAAGCGTCCTGTGAAGGTGGAGGTGGAGCTGGACTCCAGGTCTGTCCACCTTGCCGTGTGTCAGGTGAACGTGGGAAGGGTGAAGCTTTACCTCCTGGACTCCAACCTTCCGGAGAACTGTCCCTGCGACCGCCAGCTAACCGCTCGCTTGTATGGCGGCGACCGGGAGGTGCGTATCCAGCAGGAGATTGTCCTGGGCATCGGCGGCGTGCGTGTGCTCAGGGCACTGGGAATACAACCGTCCATCTGGCACGCCAATGAAGGACATACCTGCTTTATGATGCTGGAGCGCTGCCGCGAGATGGTCGCTGAAGGAATACATTTCAATGAAGCCACGGACAGGGTCAGAGCTACAACCGTATTCACCACGCACACGCCTGTGCCTGCCGGAAACGACTGCTTCAACGAAAACCTCGTTGACAAATACTTCCAGCGTTACTGGGGCGCTCTGGGCCTGGAAAGGGATGCCTTCCTCAAGCTGGGAAGGCAGGAGTCCTGTGCGGATTTCAACATGACCGTGCTTGGACTGCGGATGGCACAGCACTGCAACGGTGTCAGCAAGCTCCATGGCGCAGTGTGTCGCCGCATGTGGCAATCCCTCTGGCCAGGCGTGGAGGAGCGGGATGTGCCCATTTGTTCTATAACCAATGGTGTTCACGTCCCAACGTGGGTAGCACCGCAGATGTCCAGACTGTATGAAAAATACATCGACCAAGACTGGTTCTCCAGGCACGATGACCCGGCGATATGGGAGCGCGTGTTGGATATACCCGACGAGGAAATCTGGCGGGCGCGCCGGTGGCTGAAACAGAAGCTGATAAGCGTAATTCAGGACCACGCGCGCAAGCACTGGCTTGACAACGAGGGGGCGCCTCTTCAGGTCCTGGCGATGGGCGCTCTGCTTGATACCGACGCGCTAACCATCGGCTTCTGCCGCCGTTTCACAGACTACAAGCGGGCGGCTCTCATCCTGTCCGACCTCACATGGCTGAAACGCATCTTACAGGATGAACTGCGTCCGGTGCAGATTGTCTTTGCCGGCAAAGCGCATCCCAACGACGAGCACGGGAAGCACCTATTGCAGGAGATATACAACTTAGCCCGGAACCCCGTGTTTGGCGGGCGAATCGCCTTCGTCGAGGATTATGATTTACACATGGCGCGGTATTTTGTTCACGGCGTGGACGTATGGCTCAATACACCGCGACCGCTCCAGGAAGCCAGCGGCACCAGCGGTATGAAAGCGGCTCTCAACGGCGTGCCGCATCTGAGCTCGCTCGATGGCTGGTGGTATGAAGGGTTTACCGGTAACAATGGCTGGTCAATTCATAACGACATCAGTGCACTCAGTATGCCTGACCAGGAGCGCATGGACGCCGAGACGCTGTACCATATCCTCGGGGAGAAGGTAATCCCGCTCTACTACGACCGTGACCTGAACGGCGTGCCTCACGGCTGGCTCAAAGTGGTCAGGCAGGCTATCCGCTCCTCTATGCCGACATTCTGCGCCCGGCGCATGGCAAAAGAATATGCTGAACAGATGTATCTTGAGGCGGCTCAAGCCGCCGAGACCGCAATGGCTGACGAGCCTGGCTTTTTACCCGGGGCGGCAGTCGCGGGCAAACGACCCTGAATCAAAGTAGAAATTGGGCAAAAAGTCGTAACAAATCCTGGTTAAGGCTGTAGGTAATTAAACCTTTTGTGAGACTGGACACTAAGGCGACGGTGTCGGGAACGATTGACCGGGAGCCTGCTCAGCAGCGGGCAGAGACCCTGCATTTGCGCTATAAGCCATTTCCCTTCTTGCTTAACCAGCACTGCGGTAAATCTCCCCGATAAGCCAGCATCCTTTCCACCGACCTTAGCCTGCGCGCCTCGGCAGGCGGCTTCCATCACGCCCAATCTGGTGTCTTTTTACTAATTGCAGGGTTCGTAGAATGGGAAATTGCTCCGGGATTGCCTTCCTCTCTGTTGACCCTGGAATATTGGTAAATATCTCTTGCAGCAACTCACTTATTAAGACTACCTTGCCACCTGCAATCGTATCTCGATTTTGTTTACTTCGAGTGGTAAACAATGCTACTTGCTCTATTTTCGTTGGCAAATCTAAACCCTTGAACATGTTTGGAATGTACTTGTTACCAGCATCGAACTTCTTTTGGTATCTACTCTCCCGTTTAATCCAGGATACAGCATCTGATGAAGGTTCAATTTGAATTAAGCGTTTCTGAGCTGTATCAAAGGCTATAATATCAAGTTCGCATTCGTAACCACCTTCAGGACGTAGCCCGACCATTACATTTCTTCGGACAAAATAGCCTTGATATTGATACCATTCTGCGATTAGTTCTTCCAGATAGTTGTTAGCCATGAAAACCTCCACAACACTCTTTTGTCTAGCTCGCCTGCATCATTGGACGTCAATATTCATTCTGTAACAAAAAAACCAGACCAGCGAAATGCTTTAGAACAGTTTTCGCTATTTTAGGATGGCATGAC
>JAUYDO010000310.1 GCA_030691835.1 Dehalococcoidia bacterium
CCTTCGACACGGTGACCATGAGCAAGGAGTTCCACCAGAAGGTGGAGGATACATTGGATAAGTTCTTCAAGGCTCACACCAGGCAGGAGCTGAGCACCGGGGCACAGCAGAGAGGCGTCTTTCTCCAGATTGTAGCTACGCCGAAGGACATTATGGAGAGCCGTCAGCTTGCCGAGCGGCAGTTCTGGGTTGACATACCTCATCCCGAGCTGGGCAGGAGCATAAGGTATCCCGGCTCATTTGTCAAAGCCTCCGCGACCCCGTTGAAGCTAGAACGCAGGGCGCCGCTGATAGGCGAACATAACGTAGAAATATATGAGAATGAGCTTGGCTTTACACAGGAGGAGATAGAAAAACTGAAGGCAAAAGGTGTCACATAGTGAAAGCGTTTGAAGGGCTGAAAGTGCTGGATTTCTCGCGGGTCATCGCCGCGCCGCTGGCGACCGAGTACCTGGCTCAGTCGGGAGCAACGGTGGTGAAGGTGGAGTCGTCCGAGTCGCTGGATAACCTGCGCATATCCGCTCCCTACAGAGACAACAAGCTGGGAGTTGACCGCAGTGGCTATTTCGCTGCCTACAACGGCGGCAAATACAGCCTCAGCCTGGACCTCGGTCACCCCGGAGCAAAAACCGTAATCGAGCGCCTGGTCAGGTGGTGCGACGTGGTGGTGGAGAACTTCCGGCCCGGCACCACGGAGAAATTCGGTATTAGCTATGATGAACTCGTTAAGCTCAAGCCGGACATTATAATGCTCAGCACCTCGAACCAGGGGCAGACAGGTCCACAGGCTAAGACACCGGGCTACGGCTTCACCCTGTGCGCCCTCAGTGGCTTAACCAGTATCACCGGATGGAGCGATAGACCGCAGTGTCACCCCTTCGGCGCTTTGACCGACTATATGACGCCGTGGCTGAGCCTGATTGCCCTGATTTCCGCTATTGAGCACCGGCGGCAAACAGGCGAAGGACAGTTCCTTGACGTCTCCCAGTACGAGTGCGGTCTTTACTTCCTGGCTCCGCTGTTGCTGGACTATGCGGTCAACGGGCATGAGCTAACGCGGCAGGGCAATAGCAGCCCGCATGCCGCGCCGCATGGCGCTTACCCATGCAGAGGTGACCCGCCTCAGGCGGGCTGGTGCGCCATATCAGCAGGGAGTGAGCAGGAGTGGGTGACCTTTTGCCGCGTGATAGGTAAACCGGAGCTAGCCACCGACCCCCGCTTCTGTTCTCTGGAAAAGCGCAAAGCCAACGAAGATGAACTGGATGCCATCGTGGCTGAGTGGACAAGCCGGAGAACGGCGAAGGAAGTGATGGAAACACTGCAGAGAGCCGGTATAGCCGCCGGGGTGGTACAGAGCGCCGGGGATTTATTTGCCGACCCTCAGCTCAGGCACCGGCAGCACTTCCATGTCCTGGAGCACCCTGAAATAGGTGCCATGAGCTATGAGGCGCCGGCGTTCCGTCTCTCGGAGACACCGCTGGAGATTGAAAGACCTGCGCCGTGCCTGGGACAGCACAACGAGTATGTCTGTAAAGAGCTGCTCGGTATACCTGATGATGAGTTCGTGCGGTTGCTGGCTGAAGGGGTGCTGAGCTAGATTTACCTAGGCTTAGTTTTTAGGTCCGGCGCCGTTTTTCCGCTTCTGAGCCCGTTCAGCACGAACTCGAACATGAAATCCGCAATCTGGTCGGCGGACAGCCTGCCCCTCGAAGAAAACCACACCCTGCTCCGGGTAATAATGGAAGTTATGGCAAAGCCTGCCAGCTTATCATCAACTTCAGCGAAGTCGCCTGATTCGACGCCGTCACGGATGACCTTGCGCATAATCCGGTCATAGGCATCGCGGTACTCGATTATCTTTTTCCGGCGAGCGGGCGAAAGGTTCTTTAACCCGACGTCAAATAGTAGCCCTGAGGAACGCCTGTAGCCCAGCACATGGTGGATATTCCGCTGAATCAACATCCGCAGTCGCTCAACCGGACTATGTGCACTATCGTTCTCCAGGTCGGCTATAAGCGAAATCTGTCTCTCCAGACCCTCCCGGAGTATCTCGTAAAGAAGCTGTTCCTTGTTGCTGAAGTAGTTATAAACGTTGCTGGGCTCAAAGCCGCAGGCACCGGCTATGTCCCTGATGCTCGTTTTATCATACCCTTTGACCCAGAAAAGCTCCCTGGCTTTATCCAGTATCTTTTTCTTCTGGGCGGCGCTGCGCTTGAGCCTGCTTACCATCTAATCATCACCGGTAATAAGAATGAACATTCATTCATCGATTATTCAATAAAATAGCATAGCAAACTGATTTTGTCAATCAGCTTCGGGACTTGACAAAAATCTTTTATTGTGGTACTTTATGAATTCAAAGAATGAACGCTTGTTCATTGAATATTCATGAAGATAGAACCCAATAAATAATAAGACGGAGGAAGTCATGGAGTTCAAGAAACTGTTCGAACCTATCAAAATAGGACCGGTGGAAATCAAGAACCGTATCGTCATGGCGCCGATGAACGTGCACATGGCGAACGCGGATGGCAGTGTCAGTGAGCAGGAGCTCTGCTACTACGCCGCCAGGGCTAAGGGCGGTGTGGGCTTGATTTATTACGGCTGTGTGCTCGCCAGCCAGCGCGCCTGGGAACAGCACGGCTTGATGATTGACTCGCTCTTCGACCCGGGGCGGCACATGACCGGTGCCTGCGACATGGCTGAGACCATCCATCACTTCGGCGCCAAGGCATTCATTCAGCTCAGCCCCGGCTTCGGCAGACAGCAGAGATACTGGAGGACGCCGCTCTACTCCGCCTCCGGGGGTATCCCGATGGATGCGAAGTTATGTGAAGAGAGCACGCCAGACGTGCTCAAGCCATACATGGGCGTCAAGCCGGATATTAAGCTCCCGTACACCAATGTTCCCAGAGAGATGACCGTCGCTGAAATCAAGCAGGACATTGCTGATTTCATTAAAGCGGCGGACCTCGCTATCGTGGCTGGCTTTGACGGCGTTGAGACTCACTCCCCGCATGGCTACCTCCTGCACCAGTTCCTATCTCCGCGCACCAACAAGCGGACTGACGAATATGGTGGCTCGCTGGAGAAACGCGCCAGGTTCCTGCTTGAGTTAATAGAGGGACTACGTGACCACTTTGGTCCTGACCTTCCTATCTCGGTGCGCTTGAGCGGCGCCGAGCATGTCGAGGGCGGCATCACCCCGGAAGACATGCGCAAGACCGCCAAGCTCTGCGAGAACGCGGGCGCGAACGTCATCAGCCTGTCCGACGGCTGTTTTGAAGCCTTCAGGTACTTCTTCCCTGAGAAGGAGAACACCCACATCCTTGAGGAGCAGGGCAAGAAGCTGAAGAAAGTCGTTGACATCCCGATTATCTCCTTCAGCATCCATGACCCGGAGCTGGCGGAGTCAGCTATTGCTTCAGGTCAGACCGACATGATATCCATGGGCAGACAGCTCATTGCCGACCCCGAATGGCCCAACAAGGTCAGAGAAGGCAGAATCAAGGATATCGTGCGCTGTCAACGCGAGTTCGCCTGCCTGGCATCCCTATACAGGGAGGGCGGCATCCGCTGTATCATGAACCCCAATGTGGGTAGAGAAAGATATATGCCCGAGTACTGGCCGCAGAAGCGCTCCGTCAGGATACCGGAGACCCTGGCAAGGGTGCGCGGCATCAAGCAGACCTACACCGTATCGCCGACAACCGGTAGAAAGCTGAAGATACTGGACCAGGCACCTTAGCTCAATAGTTACGAAGAGGGGCGCTTGCCCCTCTTCCAGTCTTACATCCATAAAACAGGGGGAAACCATGGCTGAAGAAAAGAAGCACGGCAAGTATGACACTATTATCTTTGAACCCGGTCCCGTAACCAGGATAATCCACGATGAGCCGGACATAAGGAACCCGCTGACCGGTAAATTCATTCTCGAGTTCAAGGACGCACTGCAGAGATTACAGCGCGACAAAGAGGCGAGGGTGGGTGTCATTCTGGCTACCGGACCCGTGTTCTGCGCCGGGCACAACCTCGGTTTCGTGTCCACATTACAGGAGTGGAAGCCGAGTGAACCCAGCGTCCTCTGGGAAGAGGACTGGCGTGCGCAGATGGACTTCATGCGGGACAACCTCTATTACCCGCTGTGGGACTGCACCATTCCACTGGTGGTCGGGGTGCAGGGAGGCGCTTATACCGGCGGTGTCGAGTTCACCATGATGTGCGATATCGTGGTCGCCGCAGAAGGCACAGTCTTTGATTATGGCACGGCTCACGTCACCGGAATTGGCAATGAGAACATGCTCCTCTACCACCTCGGCTGGCGCAGAGCGCTGGAGGTGTACCTGACCGGGTGGAACTTCACCGCCGAGGATGCCGAGCGCTGGGGCGCGGTGAATAAGGTCGTGCCCCAGGACCAGCTTGAGACAGAGGTTATGCGCTATGCCAATCTCATTGCCAGGATGCCGCCGGAAGCCCCGAGGCTTATCAAGGAAAACCTGAAGTTCGCCATGAACCAGATGGGAGCGCGGAATGCTATCTTCTTCGGCACCAAGACCAATATCCTGGGACACCTGGCTAGCGTCACGCCGCGAGAAAAAGAGTTTTACACCATCATGAAGAAACAGGGCATGAGAGCCGGACTTGAGTTCCGGGACAAGCCCTTCGAGGAGCTAGGCTACACCCGGAAGCCAAAACCGAGGACAAAATAAGAAATGGCACTTGAGATAGGGTGAACTGATGGGTCCACTCAATGGAATCAGAGTACTGGAAGCCGCATCGGTGCTGAACGGACCGGTGACCGGCTACATGCTGGGCGACCTCGGCGCCGAGGTAATAAAGATTGAGCCGCCGGGCACCGGCGACCCCAGCCGCGGTTACCAGACACTGTTCGACGTCGTGATGTCCCTGCCCGATGGCGGCAGTCTGCTATTTGAATCGGCGAACCGCAACAAAAAGAGCATCGTCCTCGACCTTAAAAATGAAGCGGGAAAAGATATATTTCGTAAGCTCATCGAGAAGTCAGATGTCTTCATCACCAACTTCAGTAAGAAATCCATCCGCGAGCTGGACATCGGCTACGCTACCCTCAGCCAGTACAATACGCGACTCGTCTATGCCGCCACCACCACCTTCGGCAGTAAGGGGCGGCTGAGCGAAAGGCGCGGCTATGACATGGTGGCCCAGGCGGTCTCCGGCGCTATGTGGCTCTTCGGCGACCGGGACTCCCCGGAGCCGTCGATTGCAGTTGGCTCCATCTTCGACCAGATAAGCGCCTCGATGCTCGCCTACGGTATCCTGGCGGCACTGGTCGCGCGCGAGCGCATCGGTATCGGGCAGGAGGTCGAGTCCTCACTGCTGGCGGGAGCTATCCACCTCCAGGCACAGAACATAAACGCCTTTCTCTGGCGCGGTCGTGCCATGGCGCGCTTCTCACGGCGCAGATGCCGCAACCCGCTGACCAACTACTACAAGTGCGCCGATGACAAATGGATTCTGCTCAGCGAGCCGCAGTCGGCGAGGTACTGGCACGACTTCTGCACCTCCCTCGGCATGCCGGAGCTTGAGAACGACCCGCTATACAATACCGCCGAAGCGCGCAGGGAGAACTATGCCGACTTCATTGCCCTGCTTGACCGCGTCTTCGCCACCAAGCCCAGAGATGAGTGGCTGAGAATATTTGATAAATACGATTTCGTGTATTCGCCCGTCTATGATTACGCCGATATGGCTAACGAGCCGCAGGTGATGGAAAACCAGTACCTGGTAGAGATGGAGCACCCGACCATGGGCAAGGTAAAGACCATCGGGTTCCCGGTGCAGTTCTCGAAGACCCCGGCGTCCATCCAGTGCTCCGCTCCCCAGTTCGGCGCTCATACCGAACAGGTGCTCCAGGAGCTACTGGGCTGCTCCTGGGAAGAAATAGCGAAGCTACGTGAGCAAGGAGCATTCGGGTAAAACCAGACCATACCTGAACCACGTTTTCCCAGAAGACACGTTTGCCTATCACCGACACCTTTATTTTTCATTGCTGGGGCACCGAAAGGAGGTTAACTGATGAGCTTTCTGAAAAGGCGTCCTCTCTATTACGGAAATGTAAAGCAACCCTATGCATCTAAATCTGCAGATGCTGTCAATCTGCTCTTTCTTTACAGCTTTGATGGTCGCCCGCTCACAACGGGCGCAGCCTGTCCCGACAGCATAGAAAGCCAGGTCACCAACTGTCTCGATAATATCAGGCTCGCCCTTGTAGAAGCCGGAAGCTCTCTGGATAACCTGGTCAAGAATCATATCTTTGTGAAGAATTACTTGGACTGCCCGCGTGTTTGGAAGACCATGCTTGACTACTTTCAGAAGCATGCACCCCAACTGGTTGAAGAACCGCCCGCCGCAGCCGTATGTCAGATAGATACAATGGCTAAACCCGAGTGCCTGGTAGAAATTGACTCCATAGCCGTCTTATCAAAGGATAAGCCAGGATGGGAAATGAAGAGATACCCCATCCGCCTTAGGCGGCTGGGCGGCAGGAAGCAGGTCTATCCCGATATCGAGCCGGGGATGCCGTTCCTTTCAGAGTCCGTAGTCGTCGGCAATTTAGTTTTTGTGTCGGCAATGGGAGGCGAGAATCCGGAGACAGGGAAGATAGAGACCGGCGTATTTGAAGAGCAGATGCACACCGCTCTGGATAAGGTGAGAGCCGCTATGGACAACGCCGGAAGCTCACTGAGTAACATCATCAAGACCCTGCATTTCCAGACCAGGCTTGAGACACTATTAACCGGGTCTAAAGATTCGCACCAGACATTCAGCACCTCTTCAGACCGCCTCTGGAAGGCAGAACTGGAGTACTATGACAGGTATGCTCCATTCCTGCTTGATGAGTTTCCTGCCAGCACGTTCATGAAGGTCTCTTCCTTGGCAGACCCCGTAGCTCTGGCGCAGGTAGATGTCACCGGTGTCGTCTCGAGATTCAAGCCGGGATGGCGAGTCAGGAACTGTCCTTGCTACCTTGCTAAAAGGGGCTTCCCGGGGCATATCGGAGACATTCGGAAGTATTACGCCAACTCGGTGGTGGTTGGGAATCTTATATTCTTCTCGGGACAGTGCCCCTTCGACCCGGTAACAGGTGGATTTGAATCGAATAATTTCGAGGAACAAATGGTCCTTGCGCTGGATAACCTGCGCGCCGGTATGGAGGAGGCTGGCAGTTCGCTTGAAAACCTCGTCAAGACGAATATTCTGCTTCCCAACCCGTCAAATCTGGCAAGCATGCGCCGGATAGAGCAGGAATACTACCGGAAATACGCGCCGCGCCTGATAGACGAACCGCCAGCTAGCTCAGTTATTCACCTGCTCAAGTTAGCCGCCCCGAATCTCATGATAGAGATAGACGCAATAGGCTGTATTCCTTTAGACTAGCATGGTTACCAGTCATTCCGTAGCATTGCTGTCTACAATTACTCCGAAAATAGCAGTCCGACCACCCAATTGTCATTCCCGCCCGCCATAGGCGGAGGAATCCAGGGGGAGGAGTTAGGAGTCTGGATTCTCGGGTCCCCCGCTCGGAGTCGAGGGCAGGCAAGCCCGAGAATGACAAGGTAACATGGTTGTTATTTTTGTGCTTCGTGGTGCCCATTATAAATGGGCATGAGTGATTACTCCGAAGTCGACACAGGAGGTCTAAGCTTGGAAATCGTAAACCGGAACAGGGTAAAGCCCTTCATCACCAAAGATACCGCGGAAATACGGGAAATCCTGGCGCCCAGGAATTCTTCAATCAAAAACCAGAGTCTCGCCGAAGCTAAAGTGCGACCGGGTATGACCACCATCGAGCACTACCACACTAACATCGAGGAGATTTATTACATTATACGGGGCAAAGGCAAGATGAGGATAGGGGACGAGGTCGGAGAGGTGAAGGCGGGTGACGGGATAGCTATAATGCCCGGTCTCAAGCACCGGATTGAAAACACCGGGACGTGCGACCTCATCTTCCTTTGTTGCTGTGCCCCGGCGTACACGCACGAAGCCACGGTGCTTACCTCGTAAGCACAATGTGCCACCCAGCTAGAGAACCAGGAAATTATGTGCGTTCTTACCCCTGACCGAAGCACTAACGAAGTCTACAAGGCACAGAGAATCGGCGCTAATAGATAATTTACTGGCTCAAACCGTACGAAATACCATCAAGAGGAGCATTACCATGACAGAAGAAAACTCAAAGTTCACTGTAGCCGCAGTCCAGGCGGCACCGGTGTTCTTTGATAAAGACAAGACACTGGATAAAGCGCTCCGGCTCATCGAGGAAGCCGCTGAAAAAGGCGCAGTAATTATCGGCTTTCCGGAGCTTTTCATCCCCGGTCACCCCGACCTCTGGTACGCCGCAAAAAGCGGCAACCCTCTGCGCAGTCAAGCCCAGCTATTCAAGCAGTATGTCAAGAACAGCGTGAAGTTCCCCGGTCCCGAGACGGAGCGCCTGTGCGCCGCCGCAAAGAAGGCGCACGCCTGCATCGTGATGGGGATGTCCGAGGTTGATACGCTTTATCCCGGTACCATCTACATCTCACAGCTTTTCATATCGGACAAGGGAGAATTACTGGGTGTTCACCGCA
>JAUYDO010000122.1 GCA_030691835.1 Dehalococcoidia bacterium
AGGTGAAAAGTGGGAGGACAGCGGTGGTCGACGTCAGAATAGAGTAGCACCAAATCGCTTGACCTGACTCGTGGCTCCGTTGTTTCGGTGACATATCGTCTATACATTCACCCATGCCGACTTCCATCCGCCTCAGGCGGACCACGAAGTATGAAAACATCTATCATAATGTCATTCCCGCGGAAGCGTCCGCCTCTGGCGGATACCGCCACCCCGTATTTAATACGGGGCGAGGTGGCTCCTTCCCTTAGTCCCTTAAAAATAAAATCTTGCGCAAAATGGGAAAAACTGTCTTGCGGACAGGCAGGGTTCACCCAGAAGGTTCTCCCTGAAGGGACGCCTGTCCTACCGTCGGTACTACAGGCCTCCGTGCCTGTCGCGCCCTTTTCTTTTGGTTACGGCTTGTCCGGGTTCGGGAGGACCGGATTATTTAACGGGTAGACACCCGCTCCCGTATCAAGTCTCGTCCCGTACCTGATACGGGAACGGGACAAGTTCCGCGGGGGTGACAAATGGAAGCAGTGAGAAAACAGCCTATTTTCGTAGGAATCGATGGAAATCAAAATAAATAAATACCCCATGTATTACGGTGGCGTGAAGCAGAGCTATCCCTGCGTTATGCCCGGTACGACTTGCCGTTCAATGTATGCTACCATTGGCAATCTCATCTTTCTGTCCGGTATGGATGGCAGAACCTTTGACACCGGCGCTGTTACATCGGATGATTTTGAAGGGCAACTGATTCTATGCCTTGATAAAATCAGGCTTACGCTGGAGGAAGCTGGAAGCTCGATGAATAACCTTGTCCGGCATCTGGTCCTATTGAAGAATCGTGAGGACTCACGGCGGATGTGGAAGCCTATGCTTGAGTACTACCAGCAATATGCACCTGAGCTTGTTACAGACCCGCCAGCCATCACTATTACCCAGGTAGATGCTTTAGAGTCGGAGAAATGTTCTGTAGGAATAGACTCTATAGCTGTTATGTCACCGGATGAGCCCGGCTGGGAAATGAAGCGGTATCCCATGTACTATGGCGGAACAAAACAGGCTTATCCGGAGGTGAGGGCGGGACAGCCTTTCCTCTCCGAGTCTGTTGCTGTTGGCAACTTAATCTTTCTCTCTGCTATGGATGGTAAGGATGCAAAGACCGGCAAAATAGAGACCAGCGTTTTTGAGGAACAGTCTCACATGGCTCTGGATAAGGTGAAAAGGGCTATGGACAATGCCGGTAGCTCAATGAGTAACCTGGTTAAGTCACTGCATTTCATGACGGGAGTAAAGAATCTTCTGGTCAAAGCGCAAGACGTGGGACAGTCGTATAGCCCTGCCTCAGACCGCCTCTGGAAGGCAGAGCTGGAGTACTATGATAAATACGCTCCATTTTTGCTTGAGGAGTTTCCGTCAAGCACTTTCCTCAAAGTGTCCTCCTTGACCGAGCCGGGGGCAATGACGCAGACGGAGTTTATAGGTGCTGTCTCGAGGCACCGCCGGGGTTGGGAGACAAAATATTATCCGTGTTACCTGGTCAAGAGAGGTTTCCCGCGACACATTGGCGATATACATAAATATTACGCCAACTCTATAGTAGTAGGAAATGTGCTCATTCCTTCTGGCGCGTGGACATTTGACCCGGCTACGGGTAGGCACGACCCAAATCTTCCTTTCCCTGACCAGGTATGGAGGACCTTCAGCAACCTCAGGGACTGCCTGGAAGAGACAGGAAGCTCATTGGAGCTCCTTGTTAAGACATGGATATACGTAACTGAGCCAGAGAACCTCGCAACTGTACGGGAAGTGGAGCTGGAGTACTATAAAAAATATGCGCCTGCGCTGGTAAATGAACCACCAGCCACTACCACTGTTTTCACCTCCGGGCTGGCAGCCATAGGCAGGATAGAGATAGATTCAATCGCTCTTGTACCTCATCGCTGATGAGATGGAGGACCGGGAAGTTGAGGCGGGTCTGAAAAGCTTCCTCATTATGCTAAGGGTTTATTTCTGATAAAGTTTATTTCAGATTATTTGATTACATACTGGGTAGATAATTATTATCGTATTAGTGGGAATCGCGTGGTTGCAGGTGTATTTGTATGAAAAGAGAGGGATGGAGGCAAAATGGCACGAAAGGAAGTTTCTAAAAAGAGGAAAAATGATAATCAGCAAGTTGAAGGAATAAAACAATGTATTAAAGGGATTGGCTTCTCCGGTTGCGCTCATGACGGCAACACGGCGGTGATTGATGTCAGGGGCGGTAAGATAGTCAGAATCAGGCCTCTGCACTACGACTGGAAGTACGACCCGAAAGACTTCAATCCCTGGAAGTTTGAGGTGCGCGGCAAGACCTTCGAGCCGCCGATGAAGACCCTGATACCGCCCCTGAGCCTCGGCTACAAAAAGCGTATTTATTCCCCCAACCGCATCCTCTATCCCATGAAGAGGGCAGATTGGGACCCCAGCGGTGAGAGAAATCCGCAGAACCGGGGTAAGAGCGGATACGTGAGGATTTCCTGGGGTGAGGCTCTGGACATCATAGCCAGCGAAATAAACCGGATAAAAGAGAAGTATGGTATGTATGCCATTCTCTCTCAGTCGGACGGGCATGGCGAGACCAAGATTGTGCATGGTCCCCATGCAGTTGTGCCGCGGCTTCTCAACTTACTGGGCGGATTTACTTTTCAGACAAGGAACCCGGATAGCTGGGAGGGATGGTACTGGGGAGCAAAGCATGTCTGGGGCTTTGAGCCCGTTGGCCAACAGCGCGAGCAGACGAATTTGATGCATGATATTGCTGAAAATACCGAGCTTCTCCTCTTCTGGGGCTGTGACCCGGAGACAACACCATGGATTCAAGGGGGACAGCTTGCCAGCCGCTTATGCTACTGGTTTACCGAGCTGGGGATAAAGTCCATATTCATCTGTCCTGACCTGAACTATGCGGCGGCGGTCCATGCCGATAAGTGGATACCGATACGTCCCAATACCGATGCCGCTCTACAGCTCGCCATTGCTTATACCTGGATTACTAAAGGGACTTATGACAGGGAGTATATAGCCACACACACCATCGGCTTCGATAAATTCAAAGCGTATGTTCTGGGTGAAGAGGATAGTATGCCCAAGACACCGCAATGGGCGGCTAAGATAACCGGTGTCCCGGCGAGGATTATCAAAGTTCTGGCGCATGAATGGGCATCCAAGAGGACATCGATAGCACATGGTAACGGGGGTTCCATGATTCGGGGACCATATTCTACGGAACCCGCCCGGCTGGAAGTCTTGCTTTTAGCCATGCAGGGACTGGGTAAGCCGGGATGCAACCAGGTGAAGATGATGGAGTGGGGCATTTTCTATGAAAAGCGAGACTTCCCAACACCATGCCCAGTGGTTATTCCAGACTTGCGGAAGGCGCACCGCGGCAGTGCCGGGCTTACCGGTATGGACACGTTGCCAAAGCAGATAATTGCCAAAGACCGTATTCATGACGCCCTGCTTAACCCGCCGATTAGCTGGTACGGCACCACTCGCTCCAAGGAACCGGCGTCTGACCAGTTCAAGAAATACACCTACCCGGCTGAGGGTTGCCCAGAAATCCACATGATATGGTCGGACACACCCTCATGGATTACATGCTGGAACGATTCCAATGCTTATATTAAGGGGCTGCAGAGTCCGAAGGTGGAGTTCATTCTGGTTCAGCACCCCTGGCTGGAGAACGATTGTCGGTTTGCCGATGTCCTCCTGCCGGTCAACACCAAGTTTGAGGAAGATGATATCGCGATAGACAAGTTCAATGGGCAGTTTAACTTAATCATGCGGGAGAGAAAATGCATCGAACCTGTCGGGGAATCCAGAAGTGACTACGAGATAGTCTGCATGGTGGCGGAGAGGATGGGAGTCCTTAAAGAGTTTACCGAGGGCAGGTCTAATGAGGAATGGATAAGGTATGGATTCGAGACCTCCGGTGTCCAGAATATGGTTACCTTTGAGGAGTTGGAGGATAAGGGCTACTGGGTCGTTCCGGCTGACCCGGACTGGAACAAGAAACCGGCCGGTCTCAAGAAGTTCTACGATGCTCCGGACAAGCATCCCTTACCATCGCCGACAGGTAAAATCGAATTTGAATCGACAAATTTGAAAAAGCACTTCCCCGATGACCCGGAGAGACCGCCGGTGCCGTGCTGGATAGAAAAGGGGGAAAGCCATGATGAGTCCCTTGCCGGTGCGCGTGCTAAGAAGTATCCTCTACTCATTATGTCGAACCACCCTCGATGGCGAATTCATTCACAGCACGACGATATGACCTGGTTACGGGAAATACCGAGCTGTAAGGTTACCGGACCGGATGGCTACCAGTATGAACCGCTCTGGATTAACCCGAAAGATGCTGAGAAGAGGGGTATAGAGAATGGGGATGTGGTCAAGGTGTTCAATGAGAGGGGAGCCGTCCTCGGCGGCGCACTGGTCTGGGAAAGGATAATGCCCGGGGTAGTGTACATGGACCACGGCGCCAGGCATGACCCGATTGTCGTGGGAGAGCTTGATAGAGGTGGCGCCATTAACACCATTTCTCCCCATAACACAACCTCTAAGAATGCCACCGGCATGGCTACCAGCGGCTACCTGGTTGAGGTTGAACGAGCCGACCTGGAAGAGATGAGAAGGAAGTATCCGGAAGAATTCAGTAGACCAT
>JAUYDO010000011.1 GCA_030691835.1 Dehalococcoidia bacterium
ACATAATACCGTCCGCTACCAACCTTGCTCAAGTCAATGGGATGACCTTACCCTCTACTTTAGGCTAAAGACTAATTCAAAGGTTCTTCTTTCTGTCCACTCAGCTCCACCAAAGGTGACTTTTGCAAAACCGTACTGCTCCCTCCCTTTATTTACTTGGGCAAGATTCAACCGGCAATATATCTTCCTCGACTTCAAGTCCTCCGTCGGCAGGATCTTGAGTCCCAGCTTAGCAACCAGGTCCGCCTTCTCCTCAAAGGCAGATTGTCGCAGATTACGATCGCGAAGACTCCTAATCTGCTCTCGCAGTAGCTCGGCTTCAATAGTGCTAAGATCCTTGTTCATCATTTGGTCTTGAAGCCCTTTGATCTCTGCCTCTGCCTTGGCAATGGTTCCCTGGTGATCAGCAATCCTGGTTCTGGTTTCACCTGGTGTATAGAAACCCTTCTCCCATCCCTCCTGAACCTTGCCGATGCGGATTTTTGCCTGATTAATCTTCACCTGCTCCAACCTTATCAGCTTCTCAATATCCTCAGCCCTGGAGGACTCTGCTGTCAATTGCTGTTCCAGCCAGGCATCATTGCTCAGCATTGTGCAAATTTCCTCCCAGATCTCGTCGTCCCAGGTTCCTGGGGCAAACCGATTAAAACTGCAAGGGTCTTTCAGCCAGAGGCAGTAGTGTGCCCGACAGTAGTAATAAACCTGGTCCCTACCCTTCTTCTGCAGCACGGACATCGGCTTTCGGCATCGCGGGCAGAGCATCCGGCCTCGGAACAACGCTCGTATTCTTTTGCCCTGCTTACCCCGGCCGCGGCCTCTTTCCCGGAGGCTATTATTGGCTCTCACCCATTGCTCCTCGGTAGTAAGAGCTGACACCTCAAATGTTACCTTCTCACCGTCTGGCTTCGGGCGTATCAGGGTTCTCCTCATGCCGAGGGTTAGGTCACCCAGAGGCCTGTCTGGGTTCACAAAGCGACCATTCGCATTGTATTCAGCCTTCCCCGTATAGCACTTATGACCAGCTATCTTGATTACCGTCTTAGGAGCCCACGATGTTCTGAAGGGTGGTGGAATCCTTAATTCATTCAATTTCTTGGCAACCCAATACGCAGTGCGCCCTTCGTCTCCTAACCAAACGAAAATCTGCCTCACTACCCAGGCCTGGCTTTCCCAAACTGGCTCCCCATCAGGTCCGAGTTCGTTTATTTCCCACCAAGCACGGAGCACCTTGGCTCTACCTGTTCGAGGTTCAATGATCTTATCCGCTCGATAGGTGTAACCATACGAGGCTCGATGTGCGGGGACCTTACCTGCCAGAACACGCGCAATATTGCCAGCCAGGGCATTGTCGCGGTTACACTTCACCCGTAGCGCGTTTGCCTGGGCTTGAATGAGTCTCGTTGTTTGGCTTCCCCAATCCTGACCGCCGGGGGCATCCCCGTATATCACCTGCACACCATAGTAAGCACACTCCCTCTCGAAGGTCAACTGATGGAGAGGATCCGCGGAAAGCCGTCCTTGGAAAGGAATGATGACTCCAGCTATGCGTCTACCAACTATCAGCTCTCTACGCAGACGTGTAATGCCAGGGCGATTGAAGTCCTCGCTTGACAGAGCATCGTATATCACGTATTCTCTGGGAACGACCACGCCTCTTTGCTTCGCCAGTTTCGCGCAGGTAAGCAAGTACTCCGAGAGACGGTCGTTCTCCGCCTGCTCCCTCGTCGATTGCCTTGTGTACGCTGCCCACCACAGTTTGAGGTTCAAGTCGCAGCCTGTGACACCGAATCCGTCGGTGTAGCCAGCTGCTTTCGCGGCTTCTAGAATGTATCTATCTAATCGTTCCTTATTCATGACCTCTGTAGTTACCATCTTCCTTTCACCTCCTGAACAACCAATGGCGTATGGTACCGTTATTCTCTTCGGTAACCGGTGATTCTGCAAACTCCCAGCTACTGACTGCTTCATCAGTTTCGTGTTGCCCCCTTTCTATTAAGTTTGACCAGACTATCCGCATCTCGAGCGCTGTCTCAACCACACGCTTTCGAGAGGCTTCGCTATCTTCTCCGTAGTGCCTCATAGCAAGCTTGCTGATTCCCTCAAGCAGTTTGCCCTCAAGATATATCTCAAGTTCTGCCATTCTTACAATACCTCAAATACCGCCTTATTGCATCCCGGACAAAACGGCCGATTGCCCTCACGCCGTCACTAGGCCAAAGTTGCTCGACACATGCCGAGACCCTTTCCATTAACTCGTCGCTTATAGTTATCTTTAACCTTGCCATCGCCTACACAATTTGTTAGAATGTTAAATGGGTATACGGAAGTGGCACGCTAGCCTGTTTCGTTACCCAAAGCGGTGAGTGGCATCAACACTCGCGGACTTTTCTTATTTTGACTTATGGCATTCGCAGCCTCGTTAACCTCCCGCTGGGTCTCATCTGACTTCTCCGATACCATACTCGGCAACGCCGCCACAAAGCGGGCACCGGAATTCACCCGCCACTGGCGCGGGACCAGATGGAAACTGGAGACGGATTCTCTGCTGGCAGTGATGGCAATTGAGATCAATAATAAGCCCAGGACTTGAGGGTGCATGATCGTCCACCCCATACGTTTGCCTGCGCTGAGCAGCGCCGAAGTCCACGACCATCTCGGTTTGGCAATTGGGATTGGGGCAGGCGACTTGTGCCAACCTTGGGGGTGAGCCGGTGGTTGCGATAGGGAAATTGGCTCTACATCTGCTGTTGGGGCAGGTAACCTGCCAAGTCGTCGGAGTAGGTTGTGTAGCTTTGACCAAGGCGTAGATGCCAAGGGCAGCAAGGCCGCCAAGTGTGAGAATGCCCAGGGCCTTGCCCCAGTCGCCGGTTTCCCCTGCGTTCTTCTCATACAGCTCCTTGCGGCGCTGTAGCTCAACACCCTCCACTTTGTCGACCGGGATGTTCCGTTGACGTGGGTTAGGCATCACTAATCTCCTGTAGAATATACTATAGTATTTACTATATCAAAGCAAACCAAATTTGTCAAGACCTATGTAACGACCATTCGTGCAGGACTAAATCCCAGCCCAAGATTAGACACTCAGGGTAAAATTGCTTAGAGTTGAGCAGAGAAAGTCGTCAGCTAAAGGTAACATAACGATGAAAAGTGCAATATCGAGCAACATGATAGTGGCCCCTTTAGTGCCCTGCAAGAGCTCTTGCTGGAACATGGTCATGCGAAGTAATCAATGATGGATGTGTTGACAACCTGACCGGATAAGACTTATCCTATTAATGACACAACCCGCTTGGAGAAGTTAGAATAACCAAGGGGGTAACGAGATGGATTGGAGTGAACCCCATAGAAATCAAGGTAGACGCTTGAGTGCTGAAGAGAAACTGAGGGTGGTGGGGGAGGGGAGGCAATCAGGGGCTACGATAAGCGAGGTATGTCGGCGCCAC
>JAUYDO010000183.1 GCA_030691835.1 Dehalococcoidia bacterium
GCGCCTCATCCAGCGTCGTGCCCTTGGCCATCTCGCTGACCATGCTGGAAACGGCGAGAGCCGCCCCGCAGCCGAAGGTCTTGAACTTAACGTCTTCCAGGCGGTCGTCCTTGACCTTGATATAGAAGGTCATCATATCGCCGCACACCGGATTACCCACCTCGCCGATGCCGTCAGGATTCTCAATCTCCCCGACATTGCGAGGGTTCATGAAGTGCTCCATAACCTTTTGACTGTAAACCGGCATTATCTAAGCCTCCTTTGCTGTCTTGATGAATTTGGCATACAGGGGTGACATCTGCCGCAACCTGTCGATAATGGGCGGCATCGCCTCAAGCACGTAGTCCATATCTTCAACGGTGTTATCGATACCGATGGTAAATACAACCGAACCCTGCGATATTTCGTGAGGCAGACCCATCGCCGTCAGCACGTGAGAGGCTTTAAGCGCCTTCGAGGTGCAGGCGGAGCCGCTGGCGGTGGCTATCCCCTTGCTGTTAAGGAGCATGAGCATGGACTCACCCTCGATAAACTCAACGCAGAAGCTGACGTGCCCGGGAAGGCGGTCTTGAAGGTGACCGGTAACTACCATGCGCTCAATCCTGGCGGGAAGTCCACTCAATAGTTTGTCGCGGAGCGGGGTAAGCTTCTGTACACGGCTTGCTATGTCCCTGGTGGCGATTTCAGCCGCCTTGCCCATACCCACGATAGCGGGCACATTCTCCGTCCCGGCGCGCCTACCTCCCTCCTGAGTCCCGCCATCGACGACAGGCATTATGCGCACGCCCCTTCTCAGCCACAGCGCTCCGGCGCCCTTGGGTCCGTAGAACTGGTTGGCGGCAAGGCTCAGCGCATCAACACCCAGGTCACGGACGTCAACCGGCACTGTGCCGGCGGTGGCGACGGCGTCGGTGTGGAAGACCACGCCCAGCTCCCTGGTAATTTTCGCTATCTCCTTGATTGGCTCTATGGTGCCCACCTCGTTGTTGGCGTGCATAATGGACACCAGTACCGTGTCTTTCCTTATGCTCTTGCGCACGGCGTCCGGGTCAACCAGACCGTATTTATCGACCGGCAACTCTGTAACCTCACAGCCCCATTTCTCCAGTGTCCTGGCTGAGTATAGCACCGAGAAGTGCTCGATAGATGATACTATGACGTGCTTACCCTTTTTGGCTTGCGCCAGTGTCAGCCCCTTGACGGCGAAGTTGTTGCTTTCTGTGCCGCTGCCGGTGAAGATTATCTCCTCCGGCCTGGCACCGATAAGGCTGGCTACCTGCCCGCGGGCTGTTTCCATCCCTTCACGGGGCGCATCGCCCCAGTCATGCAGGCAGGACGGGTTGCCAAACTGCTCGCCGAGAAACGGCAGCATCGCTTCTCTCACCTCGGGGAGGAGCGGGGTGGTGGACGCGTTGTCCAGGTAGACTCTTCTCATGTTTGGGCTCATACTTTCAATCTAGCATATTTCCGATTTAAGGTACTGAATCGGGCTACGGATAGAGCTGGTTGCCGTTATCGTCCTCGATGATGATGGCGCTCACCGGACAGCTCTCCGCCGCTTCCATGATTGTCTTCTCATCGGCGGAGGCAACATCCAGGACAACGGCTTTGTTCTCGTCATCGAGCTTAAACACAGTAGGAGCGAAAGCGACGCAGTTCCCGACGCCGATGCATATGTCCCTGTCTACTTTTACTTTCACGGCTTGCCTCCGGCTTATCTGCCAATAGCCAGCATCTTGTCCACCGCCGCCTTCGCCCGCACCCGGATATCCTCCGGCACTTTCACTTCCGGCGCCAGGTCCTCGAGGCACCACAGCACCTTTTCCAGAGTAGTTATCTTCATTCTGCCGCAGACGGCTTTATCGGAGGCGGCGATGAACTTCTTGCCGGGGTTTTCCTTGCCCAGGCGGTAGATGATGCCAGTCTCGGTGCCAACGATGAACTCTTTAGCATCTGATTGCCGGGCGAATCTGAGCATACCGCCGGTGCCCAGCACCTCATCGGCAAGGGCGATGACATCCGGTTTACACTCCGGATGAGCCATGACCTTTGCCTGAGGGTATTCCGCTTTTAGCTTGAGGATATCTTCAGCCTGTATACGGGCATGCGTGGGACAGTAGCCGGGCCAGTAGTGAATCTGCTTCTTCGTCTTTGATGCTATGAAGTTAGCCAGGTACTGGTCGGGCACAAACAGGACGCTGTCCGATTCCACGCTCTCCACCACCTTGAGCGCATTCGCCGAGGTGCAACAGATGTCGGACTCCGCCTTTACCTCAGCCGAGGTGTTCACGTAGCAGACCACCGGGACGCCGGGCAGGGTCTCTTTCCTCTCCCTCAATTGCTCGGCAGTTATCATGTTAGCCATGGGGCAGTAGGCGTCCAGGTCAGGCATCAGCACCTTCTTGTTTGGAGACAGGATGGACGCCGTCTCCGCCATGAAGTGGACGCCGCAGAAAACAACGACCTCGGCGTCCGTCCTGGCGGCGTTCTGGCTCAGCTCAAGCGAATCACCCACGAAATCGGCTATATCCTGTATCTCCGGACGCTGGTAGTTGTGCGCCAGGATGACGGCTTTCCGCTCCGTCCTGAGCTTACTTATTTTTTCTGCCAGTTCACTCTTGTACGTGGTTACCAAAGCCGCGCTCCTTAATGTTTGTCAGATTTGATTTCTATGTCGTCACCGGTGCTCACCTTGCCGCCGCGGAGCACCCGGGCAAACACGCCCTCTTTGGGCATGATGCATTTGCCCGTCTGGCGGAAGACGGCACAGCCGCTATGGCACTCTTTGCCTATCTGGGAAATCTCCAGGACTACTTTGCCCACCGCTAGGCGCGTGCCCACCGGCAGTGAAAGCAAATCTATGCCTTCGCAGGTTAGATTTTCTGCGAAATCACCAGGACCTACCTTGTACCCG
>JAUYDO010000266.1 GCA_030691835.1 Dehalococcoidia bacterium
CAGAGGCTCAAAGCTAATAGTGATAGACCCCTGGGAGACGGGCTATGCCCGGAGAGCAAATATATGGATAAAACCTAGACCGTGCTCCGACCTGGCGCTGGCTCTGGGAATGATAAATGTAATTATAAACGAGGGGTTATACGATAAGGACTTCGTCGAGAACTGGACGGTCGGCTTTGATAGGCTTAAAGCCAATATCCAGGACTACCCACCGGACAGGGTTGCCGAAATAACCTGGGTGCCGGCGGAAACAATCAGGGAGGTAGCGCGGTTTTATGCCACAAATAAACCGGCTTGCATCGCCTGGGGAAACGGGCTGGATAATAATATAAACAACTTCCAGGGTGACCGGGCTATCTGTATTCTGAGAGCAATTACCGGCAACCTGGGCAAGCCCGGCGGCGACCTGGAATGGTCGCAGTCCGGAATAGTGCCCAAGTATTCTCAGGAAATGATACAGCAAGGCGCAATACCGCCGGAAGTACGTGCCAGGAGACTGAAGCCCAGGGATACGATAGTGCCGCCTTTCTATTACGCGATACCCCAGGATATTATTAAAGCCATTGCTACGGGCGAACCGTATCCTGTCCGTACCGTTTTTGTTCAGGGTGCGAGTCTGCTTCATACCTATACCAACTCACGGGAGACTTATGAAGCTCTGAAGAGACTGGACTTCCTGACAGTAACGGATTTCTTCATGACGCCTACGGCTGAACTGGCGGACATCGTGTTGCCGGTGGCAACGTACCTGGAGATTGACAGCCTGCACCTGTCCGAGTATACGCCTACCGTCAGCGTCATTCAGAAAGTCGCTCAAGTGGGTGAATGCAGGTCTGATTATGAAATATTGAAAGAACTGGCTAAGCGGTTAGGGCTGGGAAAATACTTCTGGGATGATACGGAGCAGGTCCTGGATTACATCTTGAAACCCACGGGGCTGACCTATGATGAATTCAGAAAGGTGGGGGTAATCCGGGGAAGCAAGCAGTACAGAAAACATGAAAAGTCTGGCTTCAGTACCCCTTCTGGCAAAGTTGAACTGTATTCCAAGAAGCTGGAAGAATGGGGATTTGACCCCCTGCCCGTATTCCATGAGCCACCCGAATCCCCCTATAGTGAGCCGCAACTGGCTAAGGAGTATCCTCTGGTCCTTACCAACAGGAAGCTGGCTCATTTCCAGCATTCAGGCGGGCGGCAGTTACAGACTTTAAGAGGCATTCACCCTGAGCCGCTTACGTACCTTCATCCTGAAACAGCCAGCAAGCTGGGCGTAGCAGAGGGCGATTATGTGTATATCGAGACCAAACGGGGCAGAGTCAAGCAGAAAGCGGCACTGGCGCCCGGCATTGATAGGAGAGTTGTATTTCTTGACTACGGCTGGTGGTTCCCTGAAAAAGATGCAGAGCTACACGGATGGGCAGAATCAAATATCAATATCTTAACCAGTAACAAACAACCCTATGCCCGGGAGATGGGCTCCGCCACTTTGCGCGGCATACTCTGTAAGGTATATAAGGCAACTTGAAGTTTGGAAGTCTGACGGGCTGACACTGTATAATAATAGAAAAGCCGGCATTCTAGCCATGATAATTGGCTCGGGGTGAAGGAGCGGAAAATGACCACAACCATAGTGAAGGAAAGAGGCATGACTGACCGGGTTCGCAGGTTGAAAGACAGTCTGGCTCTTACGGAGGGGCGCGTATCCTGCGAGCGGCTTCACTTTTTAAAGGAAGCTTATGAAGAGACCGAGTGCGAGCCGCCACCGATAAGGGTAGCCAGGTCTTACGAGAAGTATCTCTGCGGTATGACCCTCTATATCGACGAAAATCCCATCGTGGGGAGTCTGACCAAATATAAGGGAGGTTTTTTGCCCTTCCCCGAGTTTTCATGTGACTGGATGATTAAAGAAGTCGAAATCCCTACCTATGGGGGGAAGCTGAGAATAAGTGAAGAAGATAGAGTCTTACTGAAGGAAGCCGTTGATTACTGGTGGAACAAGTGCAAGATGTACAAGGCAAAGGAAGCCTTCTCGAAGAAGTATGGCGTAGATGGTGAGGAGCTGTATCACACCGGGGTTTTTTCCTCGCAGATGATGGTGGCATACGGAAGACTGAACATGGACTACGCCAGGGTGCTGAATAAAGGGCTGGAAGGGATAATAGCGGAGGCGGAAGAGGAACTGGATAAGATACCCATCGGCTGTCAGGAAGCCTACAGAAAAGGAGCTTTCTTGAAAGCAATAATTATCGCCTGTAACGCCGTAATCAAGTTTTCCCGAAGATACGCCGCTTTAGCCCGGGAAATGGCACAAAAAGAGGAATCCCCGGAAAAGAGAAGGGAGCTGGAGAAGATTGCCGAGACCTGCGATTGGGTGCCGGCAAAGCCAGCGAGGACTTTTTATGAAGCCGTCCAGTCCTTCTGGTTTACCCATCTGGCTGGTGAACTGGAGGACACCGCGGGCGGTCGCAGTCCGGGCAGGTTTGCCATGTACATGTACCCTTTCTATAAAAGGGACAAAGAAGCAGGCAGAATCACCGAGGAAGAAGCGATAGAGCTTATAGAGTTGCTCTTCATAAAATTCGCCGAGATAACCAGATTTCTGCCGGAATCGTTCTTTGGCCACACCATGGGCGCTATGATGCAGAATATCAGTCTCGGAGGAGTAACTGCGGCCGGAGCCGATGCCACCAACGAGATGGACTATCTTATTCTGGAGGCTCAAAGGCGGGTGCAGATGCCTCAGCCGACCCTCTCGATTCTGTCCCATAACAGTCTGCCCCAAGATTTTCTTCTAAAGGGACTTGAAGTGGTGCGCACCGGTATTGGCATGCCTGCCTTTTTCAACAATGATGTCACCATCCAGCGCTTGCTCGACCACGGAGCCACTCTGAAAGACGCACGGAATTGCGCCCTGATTGGTTGCGTGGAAGGCGCTTTCTCTCATTGCGCCGGGTCACTGCGCGGGGTGGGCTTTAACTCGGCTAAGATGCTGGAGCTGGCACTGAACAATGGCAAAGACCCCAAGACCGGCGAGCAGTGGGGACCGCAGACCGGCGACCCGCTCAAATTCAAGTCTTACGAAGAGCTCTGCGACGCGGTCAGAGAACAGTTTAAGTACTTTGTCCTGTTGCACACGGAGTTTGAAAACGTAGCCACTGCCATCAGCACCGAGTTTTTCCCCAAAATATTCACCTCCGCTCTGGTGGACGATTGCATGGAGAAAGGCAAGGACCTGAACTCCGGCGGTGCGAGGTACATGATGAATGGCGACGCGCCGGTAGGGACCATCGACTTAGCTGACTCCATGGCGGCTATCAAGAAACTGGTTTTTGAGAAAAAATCCCTCCCCATGGGTCAGCTGTTGGAAGCACTAGAGGCTGACTTCAAGGGTTATGAAGAGATACAGAAAATGCTCATCGATGCTCCAAAATATGGGAATGACGATGACTATGTCGACCAGATAGCCAAAGACTGGTACGAGGCATATTACCAGGAGCACCAGAAATACACCGACCACATCGGTTGCGTGCGCAGACCTATGGCTCTTTCCGTCTCCTTCCATTTCCCTCTCGGGGTCAGGACGGGGGCATTACCCAGCGGCAGAAAAGCCAATATGCCGCTGGTCGATGGCTCCGTCTCTCCCGAGCCCGGCATGGATAAGAAGGGACCAACCGCATTAATACGCTCAGCCACCAAAATACTGGACTGCGTTAAGTGGGCCGCCAATTTGCTGAACATGAAGTTCCATCCCTCAACCCTGGAAAGCCGGGAAGCGCAGTTGAAACTGTTAGCCATGGTAAGAGCCTACATGGGCCTGGGCGGGCATCATGTACAGTTCAACGTGGTAAGTGGCGACACTCTGAGAGATGCCCAGTTGCATCCGGAAAACTACCGGCACCTCATCGTCCGCGTGGCGGGTTTCAGTGCCTACTTCATTCACCTCGACCATGTGGTCCAGAACGAGATTATTAAACGAAGCGAGATAAAGTTCGCTTGAGTTTAATCTAGTTTTCTCCTCTCCCCACCGTGGGAGTCCGCCTGAGGCGGAAAGGTGAGGGGGTTTCTGCCAACGGCGAATTAGGTAGCAGGAAATCCATATCTAATGAGGAGCATTTAAGTATGGGTAATGAGGCAAAGACTGAGAATCTAGTTCGTGAACTGCTGAGACAAAAAGGGTATTATGCAGGTATGGATA
>JAUYDO010000269.1 GCA_030691835.1 Dehalococcoidia bacterium
TCACTTCCCTCTAGCTACTCCGGGCTCTCTGACCTTGATGATAGTTTTCTGTGATAAGGCCTTCTCTTGCCCCTCACTGTCTTCATCAACACTAACTCGTCGCAGCATCTTGTTCATCTGACGCACAACATCCAGCAACTCCTCCGAGGCCTTCGCCATGCTTTTCACCGCATCCGTATGTCTGGCAAGCTGCTTGGCACACTCGCTCATGGCCGCCGCAAACTGCTCCAGAGCCCTGGTGTTCGTCCGCAAGGTTTCTTCCTGCCTCTGCACCAGCCGCTCATTCTGATCCAGTAACGGACCAACTATTGCGCGTCGCAGGCGCTGCCTTAATGCGTTAAGGGGATTCATTATTTGGTGCTCCTTATGGCTATGCCCCATGAGCCTATATCCAGCAAGTTCAGGGTGACCCGGAGTACAGCCCGAATTGGCTGGGCTGATCATTGCAGAAATAATCCCTGCTCGCACCTTGCCCCCTTCCATCTGCCTTCCCTTTATGCCACAACGGTCAACATCATTACTCTGTCGTCTTACCAGTCACACCTTCTTTGGAACCCCTTCACCCCCAATTCAAATCGTATCTCTTAGCTTCAATTTTGTTCCGAAATCGCCAATTCCTCAAAGCTGATTTTTATACACGCTAAGTCATGCCTGCCGCAACCCTCCTGACAATCTTTCAACTAGCCAAGGTATGTTCCCCGGTCTCCGCCTTTCTGCTCTCCCCATAAACACGTTCCCTGAGCTTCCTGCCTTTGTATCGCCGCAGGATAGCTTTTACGACAGCCGCCAGCACCTTATAGCTGAAAGGCTTCTTGAAGTAATATTCCGCTCCGGCAGCAACTGCTTTTTTCCACATCTCCCCTTTAGGGCCCTGACCCAGCAGGATAACGGGGATACCATGCTCACGGTGCAGTCGCTTGCACACCGCAAAGCTGTCATTATCGTTTTGGTGCATCTCGTTCATGATGATTATGTCCGGAACGAGGTCTTCGATTATCATCTCCGCCGCCATGTAGTCATCCACCGAGGTTACCTCGTAGCCTGCTTCGGTCAGGTATGACCTTAGCCTTTCTCTTAAATCAGGCTCATCACCGATAATCAGAACACTATCCATCTTGTCTCCCCTCCTCAGACGCTGGACTTTTGCCAAGGTCATCAATGAATGGCTTTGGTAGGAACGGTCGAGTTCTGCTAGCAATCACTGGCAGCAATTGCAGGTTCTCGGTCATGCCTTCTATAGAGGTGAGAGCTTCGACAGTTAGTTCCGCTAGTCTGCGCCTCTGGCGTGCTTCTACCACCATGACTACGTTGGGTGGGCCTTCTACCATGTCAGCCATTATCACGCCTGGCCTATCTCGGAGTCTCCGCGTAACCTCAGTGCGCTCCCCTTGCGCCACGTCCAGAAGGACATACACTCTAGCGCTCATTATTGCTTGCCTCTCTTGGCTGAGGAGAAAAGCGTCCATGAGTGAGCAGTGAAGCCCCTTCCTTTCCAGATTCGGACTCAAAGAGATCTTCCTTGATTGCCATATGGTTACGTTCAAGGAAGTCTCTGAAATCCGCGATACTAACCCGATAATGACCGCTGGGTAGCCGACTTGCCGACAGCTCACCTTTCTCTATCCATCTTCGTACCGTAACCGAAGTCACCAGGCAATACTGAGGGATTCTGCCCACGGTGAACCAGTTATGTTTTCGCATCTGGGCCATTGCTGTGACTCTCTCCATATCCTTTCCTTTCAACCGGGCCGTTGTGTTCGGGTGTCTTTCTTTCAATCAGGCTTATACCTTTAGCCATACTCTTCATAGCACTAAGGATAAGAATCACGACGCGCTGTACCTCTACTGGCTCCTGCGATAGCACGGCCATTACATAAGGGTCTAACCGCACTGTCTCAAGTTGGCGAGTCGGATCCTGGGGCGACACCATTTGAGCAAGACTCAGCAGTTCAATCTCACCGAAGCCCAGAGGTTTGGCAAGTCTGCTCAGAACCCGCGCCGATGGGTACCGCTCTCCTCTCTCTATGCGCCCCAGGTGTGATGGTGAAACATTTGCAGCGCGGCTCACCTCATTGAGCGTTAGCGACATCATTACCCTATGCTGCTTAAGCACTTTGCCAAGGTCCTTTCTATTCTCTATGGTCATCCTGGCTCCCATCTGGGGCAACATAGAAAAGTTCGTCGAGCTTGTATCTCGGGAAGGCTTTTATCGCTCCGGTGATAAACCTTCCGTTGATCGAACGCTTGCCTTCTCTCACCCGATAGACCTGGCTTACGGATATTCCCATAGCTGTCGCCAACTCAGTGAAATTGACGTATTTCTCTTTGCCAACGTCAAAAACTCTTGTCCGCAGTTTCAGACCCATCTAGTGACCTCGCTCCATGATTGCAACTTCTAATCGCATTCATTAAATCATCAATAGTGAACGGCTTTGGTAGAAAAGGCCGATCGATGTTTATGAAGAAACCTCGGGTTTGAGGGGCCGGAATGTCCGCACTCATGAATACGACTTTGGCGGCGACGTCGGGGTATTCTTTTCTCATGCATCGGTAAAGCTCTATCCCGCTCATGACTGGCATATTCAGGTCCACCAGTAAAACGTCATATTCGTTTTTGTTCAGCATTTCTAATGCCTCTGGGCCACTGGCGGTAGTGTCGACGTCAAAGCCTCCTTCAATCCTGAGCATATCCCCCAGGATGCGCCTGACACCTTCGGCATCGTCGACCAATAGCATTCTCTTTGTCTTACTCGTCACTCGCTACCACCTTTGAGATACTCGCCAAGTTTTTATTCCCGTTATAGAATTCCCCCTTGATCGCCTTTCGTTCGGCAACTGACTACACCTCTCACTCATCCGTGCTGCATAACTTAAACCTTACTTCAACCATTTTTTCAGGTACTGCAAAATATTCCGCTATCTCCCTGAAGCTCTTACCTTTCAATCTCCGCAACTCTTCCTCAGGCATAAGGAAATGGGCAGCGAACTCATCTGCCTCCTGCTCTTGCTTCCGCCTCGTGACTGGAGGGCGCTAATAGTTGGTTCCCGTGATGCAGCAGGTAATGACCCAATGCATGAGCAATGTTCCACCTACGCCACTCGCTAGATAAGCCCTTCCTTACACCAACGCTTCGTCCCACTTTTACTTCCTCTACCGGCGGTAGCAATGGCCAATCAGTTACTCTTAGCCCTTCTCTTCTTGCTATATCCTCGATATCTATCGGGTAACCTAATGGGCCATATCGCTTACGCAGTTCAGTTGCTTTACTCAGTGCAATCACCTTGTTGGTACCTTATATCCACGGAGTATGGCGCTAACTCTGGCTACCAAAACCCGGTCACTAAGGGGCACCCGAAGATAATGGTCGGCTCCAGCTTCTACAGCCCTAGCCCATTGTTTTCCGCTGGGGTCTCTGCCAAGCAGAACAATAGGTACGCTAAACATATTGCGTAACTTAGAGCCGACTTCTATGCCATCTCTACCCGGCAATGTCTCATCGATAATAAACATGTCGGGGTCAATCTCATCGAGTTTCAGGAGACTGTCAAAAGAGAAGGCTAGAGGGATGACGGAGAATCCTGCTTCACTCAGAGTTGCAAGAAGCCTCCCATTTAAAAGGGGGTCAGGTTCGATAATGACAATTTTCTTGAGTGTCTTTTCGCCGGGTGAAGGTCTTGCTGGTTGCAGATCAGTCAGCCATTCGCTTTTTGTTGCCCTGAGTTCTTCTATTGCTCGTTTGTAGTTCTGATAAGCTAATTCTATTGGCTTTTCGGGTGAAGTCAGTCTGGCGAGTTCCCATAGCTCCTGATCAGACATACCTATCAGACGTAGCTTCGTCTTGGCATGCAAACACCGGGCCAATTCGTCATTTCCATCAGCCTCGGCAATTCCGCCACGCAATGCCTCCGCCAGGTGGTACTGGGTAAAATCTTGACTTGTCATATTTACACCTCCATTTTTGGACGGCGTACCCCCCACCCCGCTAATCTACCCCGACTTCAAGAAGCTATACCCCTCCATTTGTGCTAATAGTTACTTGTGTTAATCAGCGTTATCGCAAGTAATCAGCATTATCAATAGTAGTTAGGTTCTTCACGCTAACCGTAATTCACTCGCGAGTCCCATTACCTTAGGTACCACTGCCAGTAATTATATTACCCTTGTCAGGCGGTTGTCAACAACTGAATCATTCGCAACAAACGATGCAGATACAGGGAAAAATAAACATTCCAAGCTTCCGCCCAATCTGGTCCAAGATAAATGAACCGCGATTTTTAGATATTTTCCCCACAAATTTTTCTTAGATTTTAACTGCACTTGCGATAACGCTGATTAACACAAGTAATTTACAGATCTAGCATCCTAGCGATGCATTCCCCAAACTCTGAGTCTTCAGCTTCAACCACGTGTAGGTATCTTCTCGTAGTGTCCAGCCTTTTGTGCTTCAGGAAACTCTGGACCTCCTCAATGGAGCGCCCGCTTTTCCGCAGAAGAGTAGCGGCTGTGTGCCGTAAGGTATGCGGGCTAACTTTGACCTCTTCTCCAAACGCACGGCGCGAGTAGTAGGTCACCATCTGCCTTATTGCCTCCGGAGTGAT